>JAHIUT010000042.1 GCA_018817085.1 Patescibacteria group bacterium
AGTTTCTATTATAGGAATACTTGCGGGGGTAATGATTGCTGTTATAAACCCTAACAAGATTCGGGGAAGAGCCCGCGATGGCGTTCGTAAAAACGATATGGCGGTTATTAAAGGCGCTGTTGAAAACTATTACGCCGAAAACAATATCTATCCCGTAACAGGCGCTATACCTTTTGGCACGGAATGGACCAACTATTTAAAACTTGTTCCTAAAGACCCTAAACCCGGCTGGACTCAATACTGTTATTCCCGCCCCGATGCCAACAACTTTATTTTATGCGCTAGAGTGGAGGATAGCAATTCCGCTTATGTTCCAAGCGGAGTTAGTCCCTGCGAAAGTATAGTGGTGTTGGAGGCGTATTGTGTGCAGAATCCGTTCTAAAAAATCTCAAATGTTAAAACTCAAATGTCAAATCCACATCTAAAATCTCAAATCCAAAAAACTCAGAATGGAATTATACTAGATACTAGATACCAAATACTAGATACTCTTGACAAAGGATTTACTCTCGTTGAACTTCTTGTTGTTATTGCCCTTGTTTCGGTGATAGCCGCTATGTCTTTGGTGGCTCTTAACCCCGCCGATATTTTTGCCCGTTCGCGAGACTCCAAAAGGTTTGCCGATATGGCTATGTTAATGAACGCCTTTGAAAGATACAATATTGATAACGGCTCTTATCCCGATTTGGTGGCTGTTACGCGGGTAAGCAGTTCCCTGCCCCAAGAGCAAACGGGTCCTTTGCAAAGCGCTATTTTCGGTTGGATTGTTTCGGATGTTTCAAAATATATTTCTCGTTTACCTACCGACCCTCAAAATGTGGACTTTTTAGTTTACAGATACAAAAGGTCCGAAACGGCGTATGAGTTGGATTGTTATTTGGAATTTTACAAAGAAAGAGCGCAAACGGATGGGGGGAATAATGTTGGAAGGTTTGAGGTGGGGAATGATATGAACCTTTTGCCGTGAGGCAAAAGGTTAAACTTAAATGTTAAATTTAACAAAGGATTCACCTTTTTCAAAGGAGAATCCTTGTAATAAAAAGGGATTTACTTTGGTGGAGCTTTTAATAAGCGTTTCGGTAATAGTTATTCTAACTGCCATTGCTCTTCCTATTTTTACTACAACAGGAAGCAATCAGACGCTCATCCAAAATTCGGAAAATATCAAGTCGGACATCCGGCTCGTACAAACAAAATCCCTTTCCGGTATTGTTTCTGGCGATAATGGATATTGGGGAGCGAGATTTATTTGCGCTGGCGGAAAATCCACAAACTATATTTTGGGTCAACCAAATAATGCTGAGGATCCTTTGTCCGAAATAACTTCTGGCGAGCAGAAATCTTTAACTTCCGGGGTATATGTTGAATGCGTTAATTCTTTTCAAGTGGTTTTTATAAAAAATACCGCCAAGCCGGTTGGCGGAGGTACTACCATAACGGTTTCGGATGATACACATCCTGATAAAACGATTGTTATAAATAGTGAAGGTAGTATAGAATAGCTATGTAGTCAGTGCGAACATCGTTGTCATTGCGAGGAGGAACGAAGTGACGACGAAGCAATCTCAATAAGATTGCTTCGCTACGCTCGCAATGACAAATGGTATTTAGGGGTCCGCACTCCAATGAAATGAATATAAATAACAAGGGTCAGACTTTAATAGAGGTGGTTTTGGCAGTGGCTATTGCCGTTATTGTTATCTACGCTTTAGTTTCCCTTGCCACTATATCTACTCTTTACGCACAGTCGGCATTAAGAAGAGCCGAAGCGGTAAAGTTGGCTAATGCCGGGATGGAGTCTTTTAGGATGGAGCGGGATATAGGAGGGTTTGATAGCGATTGTTTAAGTCCCAATGGCTTGAATAATACTTATATCATTAGTTCCTCTCCAACGACCTGCGCTTTTTTGGAAACCTCCAGCAATTCTTATGAATCCATAACTCCGAGAACAAATGTGATTTATAGAAGGTCTATGATAGTCGCTAATGACGGCGCTAATAAAAAAAATGTTATGGTAACGGTTAAATGGAGTGAGGGCAAAAGCGAGCGTAAGGTCTCTATGACGGGTGTTTTAACTAACTGGAGATGATTTTATGAGATTATCAAAAAAAGGAGTAACTTTAATAGAGCTTTTAATTGTGGTGGGAGTAATTTCTATTGTGGCGGCGGTTGGTGGGGATATTTTGCTTACGGTGGTTAGAGCGTACAAAAAAGCGCAAATTTTGGGAACGGTTGAACAAAACGGGTCGCTTGCTTCCACCTTAATGGAAAATAATTTGCGAAATTCTTCTGTAATAAAATATGAGGATTTGGGACAATTTGTTGAGGTTTCCGAAGGTCAAACTGAATATACTGATTATGTTAAAATTACCAGCGCGCAAGGGGTTTCTTCCACAATACAGTTTGTGGAAGGGGGGGTATCGGGAACCTGTCCCAACGGCAGAATTGAAGTGGATGGGGTAACGGTAACCAATACGGATGTTAATAGCGGGGTGAATATAATTAAAGGAGGTAGTAGTATTTTTACCATTTACAATCCCGAAGGCGGTCCTCCTATTGTTACCGCTTTGTTTAAGGTTACACACGCTTGTCAAAGCCCCGTTACCGCAAGCGCAGAATTTAATACCACAGTTACTTTAAGGGGAAATTATGGGAATTGAAAAACTTTTAGGTTTTACCCTAGTAGAGCTTTTAATATCTATAAGTGTAATTATAATCCTAACGGCTATTTCCATACCAATTTATTATAATCTGGCGTTTAGCAGGTCATCGGAAGAAAGTTCAAGGAGTATAATACAAAATCTGTCTCTTGCTGAAACTAAAGC
>JAHIUT010000043.1 GCA_018817085.1 Patescibacteria group bacterium
AAGTGTTTTTTCAAATTGTTCTGCTTTACTATTATCTTTTTTCATATTTTTATTAAACTATATAAATTATACCGCTGTTAGCGGGAGATTGCCACTTCTTTTAACCCCTATCTTTTCCCGTCCTTGACAGTTATTTCCAAAATGGAAATAACTGAACTTTCTTGTAATTCTCCACTCTCAAAAATATTTTTAAGGTGTTTATTGACTGCGGGTATTCCAACGCCAAAAAGCGCGACTGTTTCTGCTTAACTTTTATCCATATTTGCAGTATTATAAAGCCAATCACGAGGAGGTCAGTAGCATTAAGTGTTAGTGCTTAATGTAAAGCCCCCATTTTTTTTTCATACCCCAATTTTACCATTTTAAATTAAGTTAGGCGGGGAAAGTAGGAAGCATAGAAAAACTCAAACTACCCTAATACGAACATTTTTGATAGAATAGAAGGGTAAAATAAGCCCTCGTAGCTCAACGGATCAGAGCACCTCGCTTCGGACGAGACGGTTGGGGGTTCGAATCCCTCCGGGGGCACAATAATAGTCCTTCACAGTAGTTCAGGACATAAGAACTTGTAACTCATTTATTTCGTAACAAGTTCTAATGGGCTCGTAGTTCAGCAGGTAGAACACCTCATTCGCATTGAGGAGGTAGGCGGTTCGAGTCCGCCCGAGTCCACAGCTTAAACCATATTGGGGAGTCGTCTAATGGTAGGACATTGCCCTTTGAAGGCAAGTATCTTGGTTCGAGTCCAGGCTCCCCAGCCATTGGATTTTGTTCCTTGATTTTAATCGCCCTTCGGCAATAACGCTCAGGACATAAGAACTTGTAACTCACTTTGTTCGCAACAAGTTCTAATGGGTCGGTAGCTCAACTGGCAGAGCAAATCCCTCTTAAGGATTAGGTTCAGGGTTCGAATCCCTGCCGACTCACTGATTTTTATCAAATTTCTTATAATACAACCTTTTTACTATCTCCGTAACCGCTAAATAACAAACCACAATAATTCCCATTGTAACCAAATAACTCGGTTTCGGCGATTCAAAACTAAATAATTTATGACCCAAAACCGTAAAGGGCAAAATTAAGGTTATTATTATCGTAAAAACTGTTAAAACCAAAATGGATTTTGAAGGTTTTGTCGCTTTAAAAATGCCTCTCTTAGTCCTAATTGAAAACAAAAACAATAACTCCGTTATTACACTGCCCATAAACCAGTTGGTTTGCAATACCGCAGGCGAAATTTTATAAAAAACCAAAAAGAACATAAAATCAAAAAAACTGCTCACAATCCCTAAAAACGAACCCACCAGAGCAATATCCTTTATATTGTATTTTTTAGGGCTTTTAAGTTCTTCTTTATCCACCGAATCGGTTGCAATAGCAACCATAGGAAAATCCGACAATAAATTAAGCAAAAGAATCTGAAGAGGCAAAAGAGGCAGAAAATCAATAAATAAAGACACTATGGCAACTGTATAAAAATTACCGAAATTAGAAGCAAGGGTTGCCTTTATATATTTAGTGGTGTTGGCAAAAGTTTCGCGCCCAGCCTGTATGCCCCCAATAATAACCCCTAAATCCTTTTTCAAAAGCACAATATCCGCCGCCTCATTAGCTACATTAGCCGCCCCCTTAACAACAAGACCCACATTCGCAATTTTCAATGCCGGCGCGTCATTTATCCCTTCGCCCAAAAACCCTACCACAAACTTACTTTGCAAAAGATTAATAATTTCAAACTTTTGCTCCGGCGTTACCCGCGAAAAGACATTATATCGCAATACCGCTTGTGTTTTCTCTAAATTGGACAATTTATTAAATTCAGCTCCCGTTGTAATGTCCGTTATTTTCTCTACTAACCCAATCTCTTTTGCCACCGCAAAAGAAACTTCTTTGCTATCTCCTGTTAAAATCTTAACCCCCACCCCTAAATTTTGCGCCCGTTTAATAGTACTGTTTGCGGTTTTTTTAATAGGGTCAAAAAAAGATACCAACCCAATAAAGTTGAGATTGCTTTCCGCGCTTCTAGCAAAATCTTCTCCTTCAAGTTTCTTTTTGGCTATAGCAATAACCCTGCCTCCTTTTAATCCTTCTTCTTCTGCCCAAACGGAAATGCTTTTCTTTTCAGAATAAGTTAGGTGAGAACAGAGCTTAACTATTTCCTCACATGCCCCCCGTACATAAACGGTAGGAAAAAGTTTTCCTTTAACAAGCAAAGCGCTTCGTTTTCTTTCAGGGTCAAAAGGTAAATTATCCAAAACTTCAATGTTTCTTTTATAGAAAGAGGACAGCTTCTTAAAAACAGCGTCTTCAAAACCTTCTATTTTAAGTCCGGAAAACATTAAAACCTCCTCTTTTTCTTTTACGGCGTAAATATTTGATACCGAAAGCTTGTTTTCAGTTAAAGTTCCGGTCTTATCCGCGCATAAAATTTCCACACTTCCCAAATCTTCTATAGCCGAAAGCCTTTTTATCACCACATTGTTTTTAGCAAGTTTAAAAGCGCCTTTGGACAACGAAAAAGTCATTACAGCAGGAAGAGCTTCGGGTATAACACTTACGGCTAAAGCAATAGAAAAAATAAGAAGTTGCGGAAAATTAGCGGATTGCCCTTTAAGAATCAAATTTAAAATAAAAATAATTGCCAAAGTTATTAATGTAAGCCGTAATATAAACGAACTCAAACTGGTTATGGATTTCTCAAAATCGCTTTCCCGATGTGTTTCTATAGACAGTTTCGCAATTTTTCCAAGCGCGGTTTCTTTTCCTGTTTTTAACACAATCCCTGTGCATTTCCCGGTTGCTAAAGTTGTACCCGAAAAACATAAATTGTTAGCCTCGTAAAACTCGTCCACTACCTTTTTTAAAGGACTGCTTTGCTTTTTAATAAAAACAGATTCTCCCGTTAATACCGACTCATCCACCGTTAAATTTTCCTCTTCAATAACACGGATATCGCAAGGGACTAAATCTCCCGCCTCTAAAAACACAATATCTCCGGGAACAAGCTCTTCGCTTTTAACCGTATTTTTAACGCCGTCCCGAATTATTTTGGATAGGGAAGTTATATATTTTTTTAAATACTTTAAAATCTTTTCAGACTTGTACTCCTGATAAAAACCCAAAAATACATCTATTAAAACAAAAAGAAGAATCATCAACCCGTTAAGTACATCCTTTAATCCAAAAGAGACTAGAGAAGCCACAATAAGTAGGTATATAAAAGGGGATTTAAATTGTCTCAAAAGAATATGCCACCAATAAACTTTGGAATATTCAATTTTGTTCAGACCACAAATTTCTTGGAGTTTAATAACGGAGTTTATAGACAAACCATTTCTGGTTACCTTAAATTCTTCAAAAATTTCATCAAGACTTTTGTTCGCGTACGAAAACAAATCCATATCTTACATAATACTATAAATTCCTCTTTATAGTATAATTAAAGAAATGAAACCTCAAGTTACCGTTATAATAGTAACATTTAATGTTAAAGATTTAACCCGCAACTGCCTTAATTCCATAATTAAACCCAACGAAAATTTGCAAATAATCGTATCCGATAACGGGTCCGTTGATGGGACTGTGGAAATGGTAAAGAAAGAGTTTCCTAATGTTTTAGTTTTGGACAATAAAGAAAATTTGGGGTTTGCTAAAGCAAACAATAAAGCGCGAAAATTTTGCCAAGGAGATTACATTTTAATACTAAACCCGGATACGGTTGTAGAAAAGGATACTATAAAAGCTTGTTTGGAATATATAAAAAAGGATAAAAAGATTGGAGCTTTAACTTGCAAAATAGATTTATGGAGCGGGGGACTGGACAAAGACAGTCGCCGGTCATTTCCCACGCCTTTTATAGCTTTAACCCATTTTAGTTTTTTGGACAGGATTTTTCCCAAATCAAAAGTTTTTGCAAGGTATTGGTATGGTTATTTATCAGAGGATGAAATACACGGGATTGATGTTCCGCAAGGAGCGTTTTGTCTTATCAGAAAGGCCGTTATGGACAAAGTTGGTTGGTACGATGAGGATTATTTTTTAGACGGCGAAGATATAGACCTTGCGTACAAAATTAAACAGTTGGGTTATAAAATAATTTACTATCCGAAAGTAAGAATAATACATTACAAAGGCGCGTCAAAAGGAAAAAAAGTATCCGGTCAACATACCAAAGTGGACCCGCAAGTTAGGAAAAGAGCTTTGTCAAGCGGAGTGGAGGCAATGAAAATTTTTTATAAAAAACATTATATACACAAATATCCTTGGATATTAAACAAGTTGGTTTTTGTGGGGATTGATATTATAAAAACACTGCGACTTTTAATGTTTCACCTAAAATCTCTATATACTAGATACTAAACACTAACCATGGTTTCCTATAAAAAAGAGATAAAATGGCTTTTATCCGAAAAATACAATAACAAATTAACCGCGCAAGCTTGGGAAGATATTCACAAACTAAAAAGAGGAGAACCGCTAGATTATTTAATTGGATATGTGGATTTTTTAGGCTGTAAAATAGACCTTTCAAAAAAACCGCTAATCCCTCGCCCTGAAACTGAATATTGGGTGGAACGCGTTATCAAAGGATATAAAGGGACCCGCCTTGGGCGGACCCCTCTTTTAGATATATTTGCAGGGTCTGGGTGCATTGGAATTTCTATACTAAGACATTTACCTAACTCTACAGTAATATTCTCGGACAGTGAGGATAATTGTCTTGAACAAATTGAAATAAATTGCAAGTTGAATAAAATAGATTCCAAAAGATATAAAATAATTAAATCGGATGTTTTTAAAAAAATCCCAAAAAAAGAAAAATTTGATTATATTTTTGCCAATCCTCCTTATATTCCAACACATTCAAAAGATATAGAACAATCTGTATTAATAAACGAGCCCGCTTCCGCTTTATTTGGCGGAGAGGACGGTTTAACATACATCCGCAAGTTTTTAAGGGACGCCAAGAATTATTTTTCCAAAGATGGAAAAATCTTTATGGAATTTGACCATCCACAAAAGAACCAAGTTAGAGACATCTTAAAAAAACACGGTTATACTAATTACGAGTTTAAAAAAGACCAATTTAACAAATGGCGGTATTTAGAAAAAACTCGTCATTGCGAGGAACGAGTGTAACGAGCGACGAAGCAATCTTACAGAGATTGCTTCTCCCTCGATTGCACTCGGGATCGCAATGACAGAGGTATCGCTTGTGGTCGCTACAACAGGAAAGGGGTGTAGTAGAATAAAATACTATGGAAAAAATATTTAAAGTTTCGGAATTTAATGAATTTATAAATGTCTACTTAAATCAAGTAGGGGAAATAACTGTGGAAGGCGAAATTTCTCAAATAAACATAAGTCAAGGAAAATGGCTTTTTATGACCATAAAGGATGAGAGCTCCAGTGTGGAAGTTTTTGGGATATTAAATACTTTGCCTAATTACAATTTGCTTGAAGAAGGAATGCTTGTTCACATTTACGGAGTTCCGCGTCTTTATCAAAAAACAGGGAGATTTAGCATAAGCGCCACGCAGATTATGCTCGCCGGCGAGGGTTCTCTAAAAATCGCTTTTGAAAAACTTAAAAGCAGTTTAGAAAAAGAAGGGTTGTTTGAGGAAAGCCGAAAAAGAGTTTTGCCTATGTTCCCTCAAAAAATTGGTCTTATTACCGCAAAAAATTCGCAAGCGTATTATGATTTCATAAAAGTTCTAAAAGCTAGGATGGGCGGGATAAAGATATACTTTTATCCCGTTTCGGTGCAGGGCAGGGAATCGGCAAATTCAATAACTGGCGCTTTTGATTATTTTAATTCCAATTTCAAGGATTTGGATGCTGTTATCTTAACTCGCGGGGGAGGAAGTTTGGAAGACTTGCAGAGTTTTAATACCGAGGAAGTGGCAAGAGCAATTTTTTCCAGCAAATTTCCCGTTGTTTGCGGAGTAGGGCATGAAAAGGATGTTTCCATAGCGGATATGGTGTGCGATTTAAGAGCTTCTACCCCCTCCAACTCGGCAGAGCTTATAGCGGAGCAAAAAGAGTATGTGCTGTCAAAAATAACTGCCAACTTTAATTATTTATATAATACCCTTAATAATTTAAAAGAAGAGAAAAAACATAATGTCCAAAAAAATATAATGCTTTTAGAAAGTTCTTTGATAACCAAAGCGGAAAAAATTCGCGCCAAAATGAAAGACTTTCGTTTTCAATTTGAAAAGTTTGGGATGTCCGTTGAATATAAGATATCCCAAGTGGACGAGAATCTGCGACTTCTAAGAAGTTTGGATTACAAAAATGTTTTAAGACGGGGCTTTAGCATTACTTATAATCAGGAAGGGAATATTCTAAAGAGAGTAGGGGACGCTTTGCCAAATTCAACCATTACAACCGAACTTTTAGATGGTAGAATAATATCTGAAATATTAAAGGAGACACCTTTGAAAAAGGTGTCTCCTTAGTTAAGTATTTTAAGGGTGTTTATGGAAAAAGAATTACCACTTTCAGAAGCATTTAAAGAGCTGGAAAAAATAACCGCCGAATTTGAAAAAGGCGATGTGGACTTGGAAAAAGGTATCCCCAAATTCAAAAGGGGACTTATGCTTGCAAAATTTTTAAAAGAAAAACTTTCTAAAATAGAAAACGAGATTGAGGAGATAAAAGAAAAATTTTAAAAACCTTGGTCGGGGCGGTGAGACTCGAACTCACGACCTCTCGCTCCCAAAGCGAGCGCGCTACCGACTGCGCCACGCCCCGATTAACTCCCGTCCATTGCGATAAGTGGATGTTCTCTCGTCATTGCGAG
>JAHIUT010000044.1 GCA_018817085.1 Patescibacteria group bacterium
ATTATCTTCAAAACCTTTAACCCCAAGCGGAAGTGTCATAGGTACACTCACAATACTTTCGCCATTTGATGTTCTAACCGCAAAAGGCCTGTACAATGACGCTGCCTCTACTGTAACTACTTCAGCACTAACAATAAGCGTATGATTAAGATCTGTCACAAACTCCACATCACTACCCATTATAATTTTATCCCTAGAAAACGGCAAAAAAAACAGGGCCACTAAGATAAGCACACAAATCGCCATCCAAATCGCCATCCAAATTACCCGCCTCTTCTCCATTTCCATACCTCCTTTGAAAAAGCCCCCACTTCCTGGGAAATGCGCAAGTACAAAGTGAAGTTATTATACCAAAGTGTGTCAGTGGGGTCAATTGTTTAATGGGCGGAGGGGGAGAGATTCGAACTCTCGATCCACCAAAGGCGGATAACGGTTTTCAAGACCGTCGCACTAGGCCACTATGCGACCCCTCCAACTCTATACTTTCTTTTATTTCAAAAGCTTTGTGCCTCCAGCAGGAATCGAACCCGCATCTCTCGCTTAGGACGCGACTGCTCTGTCCATTGAGCTATAGGGGCATGCTTTCCCTAAAACTAACTTCTCGTATATCCCCATTCACTCCCGTACAAAACCGTTTCCACTAAAAGCGCGTAATCTAAAATCTCCTCCTTTTTAAACCAAAGCTTTATCTCATCTTCCGCCTCTTTTACAGAACCCGAAGCGTGAACAATGTTGCGAACCGGCTCGTCTAAACTATCCGCCAATTCATACGACTCAATAGTAAAATCGCCTCTAATAGTGCCTACATCCGCCGTTAAAGGATTAGTGGACCCTATTACTTTTCGCGCCACCGCCACCGCATTCGCCCCCTGCCAAATCATAACAAGAATAGGCTTGTTCGCATACCCCTTTAAAAGACGACCGCGAGTTCTTTTTCCCAACTCTATTGGATTTATGCCTTCAGTGGATTCTCCACGAGCTTTCATATTTTTAAGGATGTTCTCGCCATTACTCTTATACCACCACTCCTCGTCTGGATATTGCGCCGATACTTTTTCCTCGGTCATAACAGCAAGTTTGCAAGCTATAAGCTTTAGTCCTCGCTGTTCAAACCTTTTTATAACCTCCCCTATAAGATGCCTTTGTATGCCATCGGGTTTTACGGCAACTAAAGTTTTTTCGTTTTTCACATAAATCACCTCCCTTAGTGGACCGTAGGAGAATCGAACTCCTCACCTCTACTATGCCATAGTAGCGCTCTACCAAATGAGCTAACGGCCCAAGCACAGCGCGTGGTTCGGGGCTAGCTTATATTATAACTTCACAATTTCAATAAGTCCAATGGGATTTCAATCTCAAACATAACTTCTTAAAAAAGGAGTATCCTTTTTCAAAGGATACTCCTTAGTTAAATTCCAAAACTCTCCCCGCCGAATCAACCTTAACAACAATATCCCCATCTTCGTCCGTCCTAAAAACTTCAATATCGGCAGAATCCGCTATTCCCAAAACTTGCAAAGAGGGGTGACCAAAAGAATTTTTGCCCACAGATATCGCCATAATCGCAGGTGTCACCTTTGATAGCAAGGTTTCCAAGCCTTCGTCGTAAGAGCCGTGGTGAGGAGATTTAAGAAAATCTATGTCATCCTTAACCACAGAAACAAGAATATCGCTTTCCGCGTCTCCTGTAAAAAGAGCCTTAAACCCTTTATATTCCATCAACACCACTATGGACATATTGTTTAAATCCGAGGATGAAAAATCTTTCGGAGGCCAAAGAATATAAAAATTAACTCCGTCTAAAGAAAATTTATCGCCACTAAATCCGGGCGTAATTGCCACATTTTCATTAGGACGATTTTCTAAAGGACCGATGTCGTTTATTATAAATAGGGGAGTGGCGCACCTTTTTAAAATCGCGTTTATTCCCGTAATATGGTCACTATGCGAATGGGTGGATAACACAATGTCTACATAACAAGAAAAAAATGGAAAATCCTGCGGTATCTTCCCTACCACACCGCCATCGGGACCGCCATCTATAAGAATTTTTTTGTTATGCGGAGTCTTAATTAAAATAGCATCCCCCTGCCCTACATCCAAAACGGTAATCTCTAAAAAAGTTTCGCCCCCAAAAGAACTTTTGTACCGTACCAAGGCGAGGGGTATTAAAAAAATCGCCACAAGAAAAACTCTTATCGCAATACGAGTTCTTTTTTCTTTATCAGCCATAACACTGAAACTGCCAAAACTAAATAATAAATCGCCATAAACCCTTTTGTTACTTGGAACTCTATTTGCGAAAAACTTAAATTAGCAAAAAGACTCACCACCTGCGAAAAATACACCAACGGAATTTTTACAACTAAACTAACAACAAAAAGCGCTAATTTAAATTTTACAACCTCCAAAATAAAAGCGGTCGCCATATACAAAAACCCCATTACCGTAGCCAAAGGAACTACCCACAAAACAAGCACATTAACTAAAGGACTCACTACGCTAATTCTTCCAAAATAATAAGAGATGATAGGCCAAACCATTATTTGGGCACTCATAGTTGAAACAAAGTCTTCCTCCAACCCATAAAACTTTAATTTTACATATTTTTTAACCAGCGGAGACAAAGCTATTAATCCAAGAGTAGCTAAAAAACTTAAAATAAAACTCAAACTATAAATAATGAGAGGGCTAATAAAAATCATCACAAATGCCGCCAGCAAAAGAACCCCCAAAACATTTTTCTCCCGCCCTTTATACTTTCCATAAAGCATAATCAAACCCATTATCGCCGCTCTTATAATAGGGGGTTCAAAGCCTACTAAAAAAACAAACAATAACACTCCCAGAAAAGAAACGGCGAGAGACGCTTTTCTGCCCAAAAACAGCAAAAGAGGAAAAAGCGCGGAAATTACCAAAGACACATTAAAACCAGACACAACAACCACATGAATCACTCCTGTTTTTATTAAATCCTCGTTAAATTTTTCGGGCAGGTTTTTTATCCCCAAGGTCATTCCAGCCAAAAGCTCCGCATAAGGAGAAGACAAATTCCTAATGTAAATATCGTTTATTTTACTTCGTACCCTTGAAAATACCCGCATAATTCCCGCATACCGAGTTTCCCCCACCTTTCTTATAAAAGACGCTTTTCTATAGGTGGTGTCGCACTTTTCGTCACTGCAGATAGGTTCTGATTTTATATTCAGGGTGTCCCCTACCCTAAAGGTCTCTTTGGAATATGTTCCGGCCTTAAAATATCCAAAATCTAAAATTTGGTAACCGTTACCGTAAAGCGCGGGGTCATTTTTTAACGGCAGGACCGCTTCGCTTTCGGCAAGAACAGTGTTTCTGTAAGCAAGGGCAGATTTGAAACGGAGAACAGAGAGTTCTAGAAATATCAAAGCGAATATGAGTAAGAGAAAGGATA
>JAHIUT010000045.1 GCA_018817085.1 Patescibacteria group bacterium
GTTATAATCTTTCCATTTTTATCAATTAAAAAGTGTGAGGGAGTACCGCGGACCAAATATTGATTCCAGACTTTTCTATTATTATCTAAGAGTATTAAAAAATTAATATCTTTTTCTTGAATATAATCCCTGATTGTCTCCTTTGGTTCTCCACTGTCAACCGCTAATACTTGAATTTTGTCTTGATATTTTTGAGTAAAAGTTTTTAGGTTAGGCAACTCTTTGGCGCATTGACCGCACCAAGTTGCCCAGAATACTAAAAGCACTGGTTTTTTATTACGGAAATTGCTTAAAGCAACTTTATTGCCAAAAACATCTTCTGACACAAAATCGGGCGCAAGATCATTTATTTGAGGACTGATTTTTTCAGAAACATTGATTGACTGTTTTTGAATTAAATTATCTTCTGTTACAAAATTTATCAAAGGAGAATTGGATAATATCTTATAACCACCAACCACCCCAAGAATTATCACCAAACACCCAAATATCGTCTTTATTTTCCAAGACGACTTCTTGTTTTTTATTTCAGGCTCTTTGTCTGCATTCAACATATCCATTGCCTCTTTTGTAGTTTCGCAAAGAGGACAACTTTCTTCTTGTTTACTGTTGTTTTTTTGGTTCATACGCTAAACAAAAAATATTAAAATCCCGGCACCTAAAATTATCATAAATATACCCATAACTAATTTTTGAGTTTTTCTATAATTTTGTTGCCACTCGCCAAACTTGACTAAAGTATAAGGATTGGTGGCAAGAAGCAACAGAATAATTAAGGGCATAACAAACATTAAATTGTAAAGCAAAAGATATAAAAAACCAGTAAAGAAGGTGGTTTTGGAAGCTAAAAGAGCGGTAATGGCTGCGTAAATTCCGCCAGAGCAGGGTACCGAACAAAGTCCAACTAAAAATGCAGCTGTAATTACGGTTGGCAAGGTCGCTTTTTGTAAATAACCTTTTATCTTCTCGTTTGGAATTTTAGGTAACTTAATCCCTGTCTTAAGTTGAGGAAAAAAATAATCTTTTAAATTCACTGTCCCTAACAAAATTAAAAGCCACGAACCTAATTTAGCAAAAAAATGATGCTGGCCAAAAAGCATTATGCCGGACAAAAGTCCAACGCCGATTACTAAATAAGTTAAAAAAATGACCAAAATATAAACAAGTCCCAGCCCAAGAATATTTTTAAATGACCTGTGTAGAGTTAGCAAAAAGGCAATAAAGAAAATTAAGATAGCGATGGCGCAAGGATGAATGCCATCCAAAAAACCAGTTATGGCTACTAAAAAAGCCATTGTTACTGGGGTAGCGGTATTAATATTATTTGCCAAATTATTTAACATAAGCCTGAATTATTACTTCAATTTGTGGATTAATTGGATCATTGCTTTTGACATAAATAATTCGCTCTTGCTCGCCTTTGGCGTGCGGTGAGTCGCCCATCAACCCGGTATTATAACTTACATTCAAGTCAATCTCTTCATCGGGTCCTAGGATTTTCTTTCCAACCTCGGCAGAAGTGCAGGCACAAGAAGTGGCTATTTTTTTAATCTCTAGAGTTTCCTTTCCCAAATTTTTAATTTTGAAAGTGTGTTTTGCTATTGAACCATATTCAATTTCGTTAAAATCAAAAGTTTGGGGTGTGACTTCAATTTGTGGGCGATTGTCTGTTTGATTTTCTACGCCCGGCACAGCCCTAAAGTAGCCTATTATTGCTAATCCTAAAATGGCTAAAATTATAATAATGATAAGGATGCTTTTTTGATTCATATAACAGAAATTAAGCTAAATCTTTTTTCTTTTCTTCAAACTCTTTTTTATCAATTTCTCCTTTAACATAGCGCTGTTTGAGAATTTCCATGGTGGTGTTTTCTTTTGTTTCTGGTTTAGACTGGTTTGTTAGCCATTTTATTAAAATGACTATACCAAATACCACTAAAATCCAGAACAAAAGCATAAAAATCCAGCCGAAAATACCCCAGCCAACACCCATTCCCCAACCATTGCCATTCATCATACCCTCATAATGAAAGAGTTCTGTATCGTTAGAATGCGCTAGAAATTGCATTAGTCAATTTGGTTCAACTCAATTTTCACCTTTGTTTCAATGTTGATAGGGTCGTTGGAAAATACATAAACTTCTCTGATAGCTTCTCCGCGGAAATCTGGGTGGACGTTAGGGTCGTAATAGACTTTTAACTGCGCGTTTTTCCCCGCAGGAATAGCTATTTCCCAATCTTTAGGGCTTTCAACACCATGCCCGGCCATGGCAAATCTTGGTCCTTCTTTGCCTTCAAATACAATTGACGCAGAAGTGCATCCACAAGAAGTATCCAATTTATTAATAATCAAATCAGTTTTACCTGAATTGGTAATTTCAAAAAGATTAGTTACTTCCCCTTCGGTTTGACTTATATCCCCAAAATCAATTACATCTGGGTTAAGAGAAATAATTGGTCGTTCTACTGGCGCTTGGGCAATCAATTTTTGCTTAAACTCCGTAGTTTGATTTTTATCAACAAAAGAATCCAGACCATACCTTTTGATATAGGCCATTATCACTTCTTCTTTAGACATTGTTCCAGCTGTTAACCCGTCAATAAAAGTGATTCTTTCTTGAGCCATTTCGCAACAGATATTATCTGGATCAAGCGGTTTTCCACAACACGGACACAAAAACATTGGGTAAATCTCTTGAGCACTAACCGGTTGGCTAACAGAGTGAGCAGTTTTGTAGATATATTCTTGTAATTTTGCCCAATTTTTGGGGATTAAAATAAAATTGATAACTAAACTTAGAGCAAAAACTATACTTAGAGTGATTAGAGATTTAAAAACTATTGGGTTTTTGTGGTTTTCAATTCCAGACATATTAATTATTTGAATTTTAATTTAACACCCACCAACCATTTGAGGTAGAAAGTCAGGAAACTCTTTTAATAGTTGGTCCATTCCGGGTTCGCCCGATTTTGCTAATTTATCCAGTTCTGCAGAAAGAGTCTGTTTTGGGAAATACGTTCTTTTCCATTTGTTAAGTTCTTCTAAAATCCAATCGTTGGAAACATCCGGGTTGTTTTTAATTAAATACGCGGATAGACCTCTCATCATTTGAGAATGGGCGCAACCGCAAGCGGCTGTTCCATCTTCTTGTGTTAATGTTTTTACGCCACAACAATATTCGCAAGCAATAGATACCCCTACTTTCTTATACCGTTCCAATTCAGATGGGGTTAAATCGGTTAAGGCTATTTTCTCTCCATCCTTACCGTATGTAGGGTCTAAAGCGCTAATTTTATTAATGGCATCTTGAACATTATCAAAAGAAATACCTAATTTTTGGCCATAAACTTCTGGAATACCTGATGGCATAAAGGATTCTTTTATGTCTTTAAATTTTAAATAAGCAGCAACGTCCGCTTGATAATTGCTGGGGTCGTTTTTAGACAATTTTTTTTGTTGCTTAAAATTAAAATAAACGTTAACAGCTGTTCCACCTACAATTATTCCTATCAAGAATAAAGACAGGAAAGGAATTAAGGATTTAAGAATATCTTTCTGTTTTTTCATAATTTTTAGTTAACAACCACCTACTTATTAAATAATTTAGTAACTTTTAGAATTTCGTCTGTCATTTCCTGTTTTCTTTTTTCGTTTTTTGTACCCATAGCCTTTTTAAAACAAGTGTTAAGATGTTTCTCCATAAGCATTTGATGCGCAGATCTTAAAAGACCTATCGCCGCTAGATTTTGTTGCATTATATCTATACAATAATTATCATTTTCTATCATCTCAATTATCTTGGAAAGAAGACTTTGGGTTTTTTTTAAATTTATTAGAGATTTGCTTTTTAACATATTTTAATTCAAAAACTAAGCTAACATCACCTATACCACAGGTATAGGTGTATTTTATCAAGTGAAATAATACTGTCAATAGGCAAATTAAGTTTTAGTGTAAATGTTTCTAGATAGTGTTAGAATAGGGGTAGATTTAGAATGGGCTTTCGGGGATTGGCGCAGTTGGTAGCGTGCGCGCATGGGGTGCGCGAGGTCGGGAGTTCGAGTCTCCCATCCCCGACCAAAAGAAAAAAGGAGTCCGTCGAGTTGGAGGCGCTCCGTGCGCCGGCGCCCGCACGGAGCGCCGAGAAGCCCTTTTTATATTCTGCCGAGAGCTGCCGATCAGATAAAAAGAAGTTCGAGCCGACACGTTTTGCGAAGAATGCTAATTCTTCGCAATTATTTTTTGCGCGCGCGATTTTTTGCGCCTGTAAGGCGCAATTTACGAATTCTCTCATAGGTTCGAGCCAACTCGAACCAATCTCTTCAACTTTGGCAATTTCTTCCTGAGCTTTTTGGAATAATTCCTTGGAGATTAAACACTTGTGAGTTCCGTCGTGATATTCGCCGTTGTAAAACATAATTCCGACGTAAAACTTGTTGGATAGAATTTGCCGGATTTCGTTGATGTGGAGTGGCTTTCCGTTTTTACGTTCTAATCCAAACTTATGGAGATATTTAGCAATGTCTGTGAAAGTATGGTTTCCCTCTGCAAACATTTCAAAGGCTCTCTTAATGGCTTTTGATTTTTCAGGATCAATATCTATTCCTCTGGTTTTGGAATTATTCAAGTATCCGTATGGAGCTTTTGCGGGCCAAACTCCGTTTCGGAGTTTTTGCCTCAAGCCACGCTTAACGTTTTCAGAAAGATTGTCAACATAATATTTCGATTAGCCGAAGGCAATCGAAAGCATAAATTTTCCTTGTGGCGTGTTTTCAAACCAGGATGTTGGAAACTTTAGATCAAGAAGTTTACCGGTATCGAGAAGATAAATAATTTTTCCGCCATCCATTGAGTTTCTGGCTAAACGATCGGGGTGCCATGCAACAATCCCGTTTGCGTGTCCCTTCTCGATTTTCTTTAGAACTTCGGCAAACTGCTCTCTTCCCGGCATTTTGGCGGTTTTTGCTTCCTCGACAAACTCGACAATCTCCAAATGTTCCCGTTTGGCAAATTCTTTTAGCTCTGCGATTTGTGCTTCGATAGACAAGACTTGTTTGTCAGCCTCATCTCTAGATTTTCGGCAATAAGCAATATATTTTGTCATGGTTATGTTTCCTAAAATTTTTGCGTTTTCTTTCCTTCTTTTTATCTGATCGGCAGCTCTCGGCAGAATATAAAAAGGGCTTCTCGGCGGACTCCTTTTCTCTTTTGGTCGAGATTTACGAAAAAGTTAGAACCGAATTTCGCAAAGGTTAGGTCGGCCGCCTGCGGCGGCCTCGCTTCCGAACGTGTCGGCTCTAAATGGTTTTGCTTAGAGTAAAACCTCAAAAGAAAACGCAAAAATTTTA
>JAHIUT010000046.1 GCA_018817085.1 Patescibacteria group bacterium
GGTTATATTTTGCGCGGGATTAAGGAGCAATAAAGTCCATCAAAAAGGAGTTAAAATAATAAGATTTCCTAGGCAATTGGCAAGGTTTAGTATTTTCCTTACTACCGCCCCCACAATTTTACTGGGTTATTTTGTGTACAGGCTTCTTGGGAATAAAGTTGACATTATACACGGTCATGGGCACCTACCCATATATTTTCATATGTATAAATATTTGTTTGGGTGGCTTGATAAAACCCCATATTATTTGCATTTACATATAACGGCTAAGGGTAGGGAAGAAGAATTAGGAATAAAGAATACATCAGTTGGTTTCTGGACAAAGAATTTTGAGTGGCCGTTGCATAAATTATCGGATTATTTGGGTGTAAGGGTTGCGAATAAGATATTTTGTGTTAGCGAATCTGTAAAAGAAGAGGCGCAAAAATATTATGGGGCTGACCCATCAAAGACTTATTTTTTAGGAAGTGGTGTAAATATGAATCTATTTAAACCGGTAAATCGGAAAATGAGAAGGGGAAAGACTGTGCTGTTTTCGGGTACGCTTGTTGGGAGAAAAAACCCGGATTTGGTTATAAAAGCGCTAAAATATTTGCCGAAAGAGTATAGGGTGGTATTTGCTGGGGCGGGAAACGCGAAGGGATTAAACGAACTAGCGGAGAGAGAAAAGGTGTTTGATAGAGTAAGGTTTATAAATAACATTTCCTACAGAAGCATGCCGTTTGTATATCAAACATCCGATATTTTTGTGATGCCTTCTAATTACGAGGGTTATCCGAAGGTTGTGCTAGAAGCGTTATCTTGTGGCAAACCGGCTTTAGTAAGTGGTTTTAAAATATCAAAGGAGATTGAAAGATACACTTTTCCCGCAAACAGGAACCCGAAGGATTTAGCCGAACAGATTAAAAATATCTTGAAAAAAACTCCAGTAGTAGATAAAGAAACTATAGAAAACATAGAACAAAACTTTAGCTGGAATGCTTTAGCGAGGAAGTTAGACTCTTATTATAAGGGCTAAAGAAGTAGCACTTGTAAGTACCACTTCGGAACCTGCCTGCCGTAGGCAGGGTGGGACTTGTGTGACAAAGGGGGACATTTGCAAAACTGTCTAGACTAAGGAGTTTCCTTGTACAAGGAGACTCCTTTGTTAAATTTGCATTTTGTGGTAAACTAATTTCAGTTGTTTGAATACTTGTCCGTTTTTTGAAAAATGTTCGTCATTGCGAGGAGCGGAGTGTAACGAGCGACGAAGCAATCCCGATGAGATTGCTTCGTCGCAAAGCTCCTCGCAATGACGAGAGGGGAAAATGCCAATAGGGGTACAGACCCTGGAGGGTCTGACCCCAATACAGGAAAGGAGAAAGGGAGATGAAAACCCCAAATGTTTGTGTTATCAAGCTTCCTGGGGTTAAGAATTATGCTGTAGTAAGTCCCGGGAGAATTGTTTATGGGTTGAACGCTTGTGAAGAGGATATGAGGGTTTTGGTTGAGGAGGAAATGCAGAATGTTCTAAGCCAGTCGGGAGAATTGCTCCCTTCTCCCAATACAGGGGCCAAACTGTCTTGGATACCCACCTTTGACTGCAATTTACGTTGTGTGTATTGCTATGCGTTGGGTGGGGAAACCAAAGAATACTTACCGCTTGAGTATGCTGTCGCGTCGTTGCGGGCGGTTGGTGAGAGTAAAGGTTTTGATTATCTGGACATTTACCTTGTTGGTGGTGGAGAACCTTTGCTGGGGTTTGAAACAGTCAAAGAGGGTGTTCAGTTAGCGCGAGCAATGTTTGAAGAAGTGGCTGTTCATGTTGTCACTAATGGGACTTTTGATGAGGCTGTGTTCGAGTGGTTAGTTGAACAGGATGCCAATGTAAGAGTATCTTATGATGGGCCATTCCATACCTTGCAGAGACCCTACGCTGACGGAAGTTCTTCTTGGGAAACTGTGCGGGGCAATATAAAGCGACTTGTTGTAGCCGGTTTTGACTCTGTAGTTCAATGTATCGTCACGGCCCAAGGAGTTGTTGGTATGAGGTCGGTTGTGGACGATATTGTTTCTTTGGGTGTTCAAGTGGTCAAGATGGAACCAATGTTATCAACAGATGTCTCAAGGTCTGGTAAGGTTTTGGTGCCGAAGCCTAAAGTGTTTGCAAGAGCCTTGCTGGATGTGGTTCAATATGTAGTGGAGCATGGCCTAAATGTAAAAGTAGACACTGGTTTTTTCACAGAGCCTTCAGCGGGATACTACTGTGGGATGCCCAGGGGAAATATTATTGTTACCCCGCATGGTTTAATAACCTCTTGTGTCGAAGTTGCCAGGCCATCCGACCCTTATGCAGATTTGGTTGTATGTGGTAAGATTAGTGAACTAGGATGGGAAATTTACGAGGAGAGGAGAGAAAAGCTTGCGGAGTTGCATTTTAACAAGTATGGTGGGGGGTGTAGCAGATGCAACTTTAGGCTTCTTTGCCAAGGCGGTTGTCCTATGGCAAATATATGGCAATCGGGTTTGCCTGTTAGAAAATCCGCCTTTACCTGTTCTGTAGAGCATGAGCTTTTGCCAAAGCTTCTCCTAATGCTGGCTGAAAACCCTCATATAGCCGATGTGATTATGGAGGATGTTGAGGTGGAAGTTTGCTAACTAAACTGTGAAAGGAAGGGGGTGATCGTCGTGAAGAAGCTGGTGGTGACATGGAAGAAGACAGCTCGTCGGAAGAAGGTTGTTGGGATGTCGCATCCAGGTTGCTGTGCTCAAGATGGCGGCTGTGGCAAGAAGCACGGCAGCTAATCCCGTTCTTGAGGCAGTACCGCGTGGGTTTGGAATATAGGAGGGATATTCCAAACCCATTTTCATTTTGATAATAATATTGTGTTATGCTTTTAGAATTTACGAATAAACTTATCATAAGAAAAGCCTCTATAGCGGATATTCCAAAGATTGTTTCTATTCATAAAGATTGCGTTTTAAAAATAAATTCCAAATTTTACACGGTTGATGTTATTAAAGAGTGGGCAGATACGATTAGCTTCGAAAATGTTTTGGGACAATTCAATAATACAGAATGGATTGTGTGTGAACTGGATAAAGAAATAGTCGGTTTTGCCCAGTATTCTACAAAAGATAAAACCCTTTTTCAAATTCAAGTTAGTCCTAAATTTCAAAGAAAAGGTATTGGTAATAAATTTTATAGATACATAGAGAAGGAATTTATCAAGTCCAGCCAAAAGGTAATATTTTTAAATTCAACGCTTAAGGCGGTAGTTTTTTATAAAGGTTTGGGTTTTAGAAAAGTAGGGGGTATAAAATTTGTATTGAGTGAGCAGTTTATTAAAATGATAAAGATGGAGAAGGTAATTGGGTGAGTGCAAGTACCACTTCGGAACCTGCCTGCCGTAGGCAGGGTGGTACTTGTGTGACAAAGGGGGACATTTGCGAAACTTGCAAATTGTGGATAAGTGTGGTAGGATTATTGTTAGTTTTGAATACTTGTCCGTTTTTTGAAAAATTGTGTGTCATTGCGAGGAACGCGCCGCAGGCGAGAGACGAAGCAATCCCGATGAGATTGCTTCGTCGCAAAGCTCCTCGCAATGACAAAATTCAAAGGGGACTAACCCGCCGTAGGCGGGCAAGCCCCTAAATCAGGGAGAGGAGGAAGGGATGAAACGGGCTACGGCGCTGACTACTTTGACAGCGACGAGGATAACTACGACCCGTACGCGGACGACGAGTGAGATAATCTACTACCCCGTATGAAATAGGGGAGGATGCGAGTCTAACTTTCGTCCTCCCTGTAATATTATGGAAATGAAAACATCTTATACAGTTTCAATAATTTTAAAAAATGGACATAGAATAATGTTGGATGGATTTTTTCCTTCGCTTGAGGAAGCTCAAGAGATTTGGGAACTAACAAAAAAAGAGTGGGGGAGTAGAGGGTACATAAAAGTATCCGACAAATTTATATATTATGTGGAACCAAAGAATGTTATGTATGTGAGAATTGGGTTAACGGATGTGAATAAAGTTGTGGGTAAGGTTTAGAAACTTGCATTTTGTGGAAAAGTGTGGTAGGATAGTATTAGTTTTTTGAATACTTGTCCGGTTTTGAAAAATGTCCGTTGTGTAGCCGCAGGGCTTGTCCCTGCCAAGTGTAGTGTGGGCGACCACAAGGGTCGCAGCTACTTCGGGGATCAGGCCCCAATACGGGAAAGGAGAATGGAGATGAAGACGCTAGTTTTTATCTGTATGTCGTTTTGATTTCCAATCCCAGTATTTTTTAATCCATTTGGGATATTCTTCGTCGTTTTTGTCAAACAAGCCGTATTCAAAATCCAGCAATTCCGCCGCATATAAAAATTCCGAGTGATTTGTCTTTGTGAAAAGATTATCGGGCATTTCCATAGCGCAATTTACCACATCCATCGCGATATGTTTTTTTAATCTTATATCGTTTGAAATCGCCCCTGTTTGTACAAGTAGAATAAATTTTTCTTTGTCAATCATATTAATTATATAATAGTTTAACTTTGTTGAGTTGTCAAAAGCTCTTTTGTAGGTTATAATTCCTTTTAAGAGTAGCTTTACCCGAATAGTTGGATTTGACAAAAGGAGAGGAATGACATGACGAGATATTCGGATTCGGACGCTGCGCAGGATACGGGTGTGGATTCTCGTGAAGTTTCTGATGCGTGGCATCAGGCTAGGAATGACCACGAAGGTAGAGGTGGTGGGGATGACGATCTGTACGACACCTCGTGGAGGGATAGTGCGGATAGCGAGCTTCAAAGTTGGTTTGGTTCTGGAGATTTGTGGGCGCCGTATCAAAAATGGTTGATAAAATTGGCACTTCTTCCCTTTAATACAATAAAATATGCGCATCAGCCTCAATTTTAGGTTAAAATACCCCTCATGATTAAAAAAAATAACAAAA
>JAHIUT010000047.1 GCA_018817085.1 Patescibacteria group bacterium
AATGTGTGATAAGAAGTTTCGGCAAATAGGGGAGAAGAAGACACAAGAAAAAAGAAAGGAAGAAATAACAATCCTAGTGATATTTTAGCAGGCATTTAGTATATTTTACCAAATCCAGCGCGGGTTTAGCAAAACCCCCCCCTATAGTACAAGGTCTCTCCTTTGCAAAGGAGAGACCTTTGTCTATGGGTTGGTGGCTTTCTATCCCCTTGACTTGGTTGTGGATAACTTTTACATTAATAGTACTAAACATTCCTGCCCCCAAAACATCCTGTATGGACAAAAACCAGCTTTGGAAAACAATTATCGGAGAAATAAAATTGTCCGCATCGCAAGCGGATATTAAAACTTTTTTTCCCCAAATGTCTGCCGATTCTTTTGAAAACAACATTCTTACCTTAACCTGTAACAGCCCCATTGTTAAAGAAAGAGTAGAAAGCAGGTATTACAACCAAATCAAAAAAACCGCCGAAAAAGTGGTAAAAGAAAAAGTGGAGTTGGCTATTCTTGTTAAACCTTTTGAACTAAAAACCGCCTTTTCCAAAGAAAAAATAGGACCCTTGTTTAACAATACCGAAACCGCAAACAAGGAAGGCGCGCGCGAAAGCAGGATTACCGCTAACCTTTTTGAAAAATACACTTTTGAAAATTTTATTGTGGGGGCAAATAACCGTCTTGCCCATACCGTGGCAATGGCAATTTCCGAAAACCCCGGCA
This sequence comes from Patescibacteria group bacterium, assembly GCA_018817085.1. NCBI lineage: Bacteria > Patescibacteria group bacterium. The sequence goes on from JAHIUT010000047.1 coordinate 718, forward strand.
AAGCGTATAACCCTTTTTTTATTTATTCCGGCGTGGGGCTTGGAAAAACGCATTTAATGCAAGCTATAGGAAATCGCATTTTAGAAAAGTTTCCAAAACACCGCGTAGTTTATTGTCCCGGAGAATCGTTTACCAACGAACTTGTGGAATCTATTAGACTTGCCAAAACCCAAAAAAACGCTTTAACACAATTTAAAGATAAATTTAGAAAAGCGGATGTTTTACTGATTGACGATGTGCAATTTATAGCCGGCAGAGAGGCAACACAAGAAGAATTTTTTAACGCTTTTAATTCTTTGTTTATGGCGGGGAAACAGATTGTTTTAACCTCCGACAAACACCCAAGCGAAATACAAAAGTTAGAAAAAAGGCTGTCTTCAAGATTTGCCAGCGGAATGATTGCCGATATGCAAATGCCCGACACCGATATGCGAAGCGCTATACTGCGCTCCAAAAAAGAAGCTCTGCGGCTTTCTATACCAAACGAAATTTGCGACTTTATAGCTCAAAACACCGAAACCAATATAAGGGAATTGGAAGGGATGTTTACCCAAATAATTACCCGAATGAAATCGGAGAATAAACCCTTTATTTTGGAAAATGTAAAAGAAGTTATGGGAAAAACCACAAAATCAAAAAACATTGCCCCCACCACCATCCTAAAAATAACCGCCACTTATTTTAGCGTAAAACTTACAGACCTAAAAGGACATCGGCGCTTAAAAGAATTCGTACTACCAAGACAAGTCGCTATGTTTTTAACAAGAACTCTAACCGAACTGTCTTTAACGGACATAGGCAACTTGTTTGAGGGCAGAGACCACACAACCGTACTGCATTCCACAAAAAAAATTGAAAAAGAAATAACCGAAAAACCAAAACTCAAACAGGATGTGGAAAACATAAAAATATCTTTGGGCATAAAATAGTTTTAACTATAAAGCTTGTGGGTAAAACCTCTTATTTTTCCACACAAATATCCACCGAAACGCACTAGAAATCCACATTGAAAAAGTTGTCTGTTTAAGGGTTTTCATTATTAAAAAATGTAAACAAGGCTCGCTATGGATTTTTGAACAAGCCAAGATTTAAAAAAAACCGTATCCAAAAGGCGTCAAAACTTTTTAAGACTTTCCACCACCTTTATTATTACAACTACTATTTAAAATATCTAAATATAAGAGAAAATAAATGTGTATAAAATCTTAGGGGTGTGTTAGGGGTTAGACCCTTTAAAGGGTCTAACCCCAATTGATAGTGGTATTTATAGTCACTTCATCCACAGGTTTGGGATTATTATGATAATACGCGCAAGCGGCAATAGAAGCGGCGTTATCTGTACAATGTTCTAGTTTAGGTATAAAAATTTCAACCTTGTTCTTTTTTAATTCTTCGTTTTGCAAAAACACCTCTTTTAATCTTCTATTCGCCGAAACCCCGCCCGCCACAACAACGGATTTAACTTTATACTCCAAGGCGGCTTTTACGGTCTTTTTTACAAGAACGGTACTTACCGCTTCTTGGAAACAAAAAGCGATTTCTTCTGGGGAATATGTTTTTTTCTGAATAACGGCGAAAGTTGCGGTTTTTAATCCGCTAAAAGAAAAATCGTAATCTTTAGAATTTATTAAAGGTTTGGGCAAAACCAGCGCAACCTTCTTAGGATCCATTTCCTTCGCCTTTTTTTCTATGGCGGGTCCTCCGGGGTACCCCAACTTTAAAATCCGGGAAACCTTATCAAAACTTTCTCCCGCAGCGTCATCCCTTGTTGCGCCTAGAGGGCGGATATCGTTGTGGTCTTTCATTAAAATAAGTTCCGTATGTCCGCCGCTTACGATAAGACCTATTAAAGGAAATGCGGGCGCCGGTTTTTGTGGTTCCTGCTTTAGCCAGTTGGCATAAATATGTGCCAAAAGATGGTTTACGGGTATCAAAGGTTTGTTAAGACACATCGCCAGCATTTTTGCGGTGGTTACGCCCACTATTAAAGACCCAATTAAGCCGGGACCCACGGTAACGGCTATAGCGTCCACTTCTTTTAATGAAATGTTAGCGGAGGTTAAGCTTTCGTCTAAAACGGGGATAATGCTTTCCACTTGTTTTCTTGCGGCTATTTCTGGAACAATACCTCCCGTTTTTTGGTGCAGATTTACGCTTGAAGAAACTACATTGGACAAAATAGTTGTCCCGTTTAAAACAACAGCCACTGCCGTTTCATCACAGCTTGTTTCTATTCCTAAAATCTTCATTTTAATTGAGAATCTTTTTGCGCGTCTATAATAGTTTTTTTAGCGTCAAGTAATGCTTCTTTGGAGGTTTTTCCGGACAACACAGTATCTACCGCTTTATTTATTGCGTCCACATAAAGGTTGTTGCCTACCCTATCGGCGATAATACCGCTTTTGGCGTTTGGCGCGCCCAAAACCACATTGGTAATATAGTCTACATTTCTTAAAGTTTCGGAAAGGGCGTTTAACCCAAAACTGTTTCCAAAAGGGCGGATTCGGGCGCTTTCTTTAAAAAGTTTGTCTCTCTGCTCTTTTTGGGATAAAAACTTCAAAAATTCCCATGCGGCATTACTGTTTTTGCTTGACTTGGGAACCCCTTCAACCCAAAAACTTGCCCAGTTTATGTTAGTAATGCCCGGGCTTTGCCATATAGGTATTTGAGGAACGGCGGAAATTCCTATATGGCTATTTGGGTTGCTGTTTAGTATGCTAAAGCTTTGCCAGGTTGGAGCAAACATTATTGCCACCTTTTCTTCCGCAAAAGCGATAGGCGAGTAGGGCAACCAGTTATCCCAAACGCGGTCGGTTTTAAAAAAGCTTACATAATAATCTAAAACATTGGCGGCGGCATCCGAATCTAAATCTTCCGGTATTTTTACATTGCTTTGAGACCACATTAAGCCCAAAATATCCGAGCTGTGGGCAATGTTTTTGGAATTTCCAATAGCCGCTCCCGCTCTTATTATATTTCCCCGTTCGTCTTTTTTAGTTAAGGCAATTGCTAGCTCCCTAAAATCGTCCCAAGTTTTGGGTAGGCGATTAATACCTTCTTCGGATAAAATGTCTTGGTTATAAAACACCACTAAAGCCTCATACATTAAAGGTACAGCGTACGCCTCGCCTTTGCTGGATACGCAACAATCCTCCGCGGCGGGGAAAAATTCTTTTGAGTAGGTTTCTTTAGTAAAAGCGGTATTTGGAGCGGGTTTTAAATAGGGGTAAAATTCGGGTACCCAAGAACTATGCATTCGTATTATATCGGGAGCGGTGTTGTTTTTTAGACGCGCCTGCAGAGTTTCTTTGTAGCTTTTTAGGTCGTTAAAATCTTTGGGCTCGTAGTTTATTTTAATATTAGGGTGCGTTTTTTCGTAGGCGCTAATTAAGGGGTTTAAGGTTTCTTCCGTTTCAAAAAGTCCCCAATAGGTTAATTCCACTTTATCCGAGGACGAGACCAAATTTGCTTTATCCTTGAAAAACCTTCCGATTAAAGGTATATCCGAAAAATTAAACGATAACATAAGCGGGAAAAATAGGAATGCGGAAAAAAGCCGTTGTTTTGATTTTGTTAGCATATTTCTATTTTAAGCGACTATTCCCCTTTCGTCAATTTTTCTATCCCGCTTGTCCAAACACAGCTTGTTTAAGATATCCTTTTATTAAAGACTGATAAGGAACATTTATTTCGTTTGCTTGTTCCTTAATCCTGTCAATTAAATATTCAGGCAGACGGATGGATATCGCCCTTGTGGTAGGTTTAAGATTAGGAAAGGAAACCGGCTTAAAATCGCTAGCTTCAAAATAATCAGCTATGTTAATTTTAGCCCAAAATTCCCTTTCGGCATATTCGCTTTTAAATTTTGGCAAGTTAAGTTGTTTTTTCATATAAAATCCTTTCCCTTGTACTATTGTTTAGACAACGATACAGAAAAAACTATTTACATAAGTATATGTCTAATTGTAATATAAAACCAAATGTATTTTTTAGTATCGTTGGCTATTGCAATTTCCATATTTTTCTTGCCCTCCCTTTTATCTGTATTTTATGTTAAAAAATTAAAAAAGCAAAAGAGGCCACACCCCAAAAATTTTATTTGGGTTGTGGTATTAGTACAAATTGTATGGGGCGGAATTTGTTTTTTGTTGTATGTAGGAACATTTTTTTACCTATTCTTTAGCGATTTGGGCAGATGGATGTGAGCTACCTTTAAATTGACCCCTTGTTTTGGTATACTAAACCCCTGTGAGAGGCTTTTCATCTTTGAACACAAGGAAAGGAGAGTGATATTGTGGCAGAGGACACTAAAAAGGTGGTGTTTATAACCTCTATTGGCGCGGCTCTTTTTAGCACTTCCCGCTCGCGAAGTGTTCTTGCGCGACTACTTACTGCCCGCGATATTTGTAGCGGGCAACAGGTGCTTGGTGTGTCTTTTAGGCGGGGTAGAACGAAACTGAAGCGTGTTTGGATTCGGTTTAACGCAAATCAAGCGTATTGGTTGGAAGGGTATGATCTAATTCCGGGCCCCGGTTATGAGGACTTTAGGGCAAAACGGATAGAGTTCCCTGAAAAAGAAAATTGGCGAAGACTCACCACTAGAAAATAGGAAAGAGTAACAGCCTGCGGAATTTGTCTATCGGTTCCGCAGGCTTTCTTTTTCTTGAAGTTTAATAATTAAGATAATTTTTGTAAGAAGGGCAGATTTTGTTAAACGCGCAGTATTTACATTGAATTCCTATTTTAGGTTCAAAGACGGAGCTTTTAATTTCCTTTATAGTTTTTGATACCTTTTCTTTTTCTTTCTCTAAATCCTCCTCTGTTCTTTTAGTATCCACTCTTTTATCTTCTTCAATAAAATAAAGAGACAGTTTTTTAGGAATTATTTTAAGTTTCTCTCTGGCCGCCAAAGCGTAAATAGTTAACTGTTCGTCTTTGTCCACTATTTTTTGGTCTTTGGCGGCACCCGTTTTGTAGTCAATTATTTCATACCCCCCATCTTTATAATCTATGCGGTCTATAAAACCAAAAAGGGGAACTTCAAAACCTCTTAACTTAAACTTTTCTTCAATAAATTTTGGGTCCCCAAATTTTTCTTTGCGACATTTCGCGTAATTTAATAATGCTATTCTTCCCTGCTCATATCTTTGTTCTTTGTGTTTAGCGCTCTCATAACCTAGGGGTATAAACTCTTTTTCAAATATCTTTAAGATATCGGTATCCTCCATTTTATGCCCCTTAATTTCAAGATTGTGAAAATCCCGCAAAGTGTTATGGATACTTTGCCCAAAAGTCATAGCGTGATTTAATTTAGTGGGGATTTTTAGAATATATTTA
>JAHIUT010000048.1 GCA_018817085.1 Patescibacteria group bacterium
AAAATGTTTTGGGTAATAGGACCCGACCAAAACCTTGCCCTAAAACAACTTTTTGCAATCTGCGAGCAATTAGGAATCGGAAAAATAGATGAGTTTACGCATTTATCCTATGGATATATGAGCATAAAAGGCGCTGGAAAAATGAGCTCTAGGCTTGGAAATGTTGTTTATATAGACGACCTTATTGATATGGCAAAAGATAGAATCCTTGAGAAAACTTCCAATGGGAACCTTGCAGAAAAAGTCGCGATTGGCGCTATAAAATATAGCGCCCTAAAAGTAGGCAGAACAACCGACACCGCCTTTGACTTTAAAACATCCCTTTCCTTTGAGGGAGATTCGGGACCATATCTTCAATACACCTACGCAAGATGTAACAGCATTTTGAGAAACGCAAAATTGGACAAGGGGGTAACTATGTCCTATGCAATAAACAAGGATGAAGAAAAGATATTAAAACATATTTATAAGTTTCCAGAAGTTGTAGAAATGGCAGGACGGGAATACAGTCCAAATCTCTTATGTACCTTTTTGTTTGAACTTGCTAAAAGATACAACACTTTTTACGCAAGACACTCCGTGCTAAAAGCGAATACGGAGAAACAAAAAGACTTTCGTCTTTTATTAACAAAAGCGGTAGCGCAGACGCTAAAAAACGGGTTGTTGTTACTTGGCATAGAACCTTTAGAACAGATGTGATAAAAACAAAGATATGGGCTTTGGTAAAAAAATAGCTGTCCTTTTTCTTTTAATAGTCTTATGCGTATGCTTTGCGCAGAAAATAAATTTAACTACCGCGGATTTGGGCAGACATATCAGAAACGGAGAATATGTTTTTAAAAACCCCAGTGTTTTATACACAAACTTTTACTCTTACACAGAACCCGATTTCAAAACCGTTAATCATCACTGGCTGTTTGGAGTTTTAAGTTATCTTATCTGGTCCGCAGGAGGCTTCAAATTGGTGTCCATCTTTTTTATACTTGTTAACCTTGCTTCTTTCTCCCTTTTCTTTTTATCGGCAAAGAAAGTAAGCTCCTTTAGTATGGCGTTTTTCTTATCTCTGTGGCTTATTCCACTCATCATTTTCAGAAAAGAAATTCGTCCCGAAATGATAAGCTATTTGTTTTCAGCAATTTTTATTTACTGCCTATTGCACTTTAAAGACAATGAAATAACTTTCAAAAAGCTTTGCGCAATACTTGTCCCCATACAACTAATTTGGGTTAACACACATATATTTTTTATATTTGGATTATTTCTAGCAGGGATATTTACCATAAAGAGTATTTCCGCCAAGAAATTCGTCTTCCTAATGTCCTCACTAATATTAATTTCCTTTATTAACCCCGCGGGCATTAAAGGATTTCTAGAACCCTTTAACATCTTTAGAGAATATGGCTATATGATAGCGGAAAACCAATCCGTTATATTTATGCAAAAACGCTTTTATAACCTATTATATTTACATTTTGAGATATCGTTCGCTTTTATTCTTGGCGGGTTTTTATTAATATTCCTAAAAAGTCGCGAAGATTTTAAAAAAAGTCTCTCTTTTTTTTGCCTGTTTTTAATTTCGGGACTTCTCGCCTTTAAATTGAACAGGCTTATCGCTTTAAACGGTCTAATATTTTTACTCACCGGCTCCTTTGTTATAAACAGAAACGCTAGCTATTTATTTAAAAAACATACCGTGGACAAAAAACTCGTGTCCTCTTTTTTGGCAAGCCTTTTTCTTATGTTATACCTAATACCATATAGCGCAAACATCCCCTTTAATAACAATTTTGGGATAGGCTTGCTCCACAACAACGGAGATTCCGCCAAATTCTTTAAGGATGCCAAACTTCACGGGCCAATATTTAATAATTACGATATCGGAAGTTATTTAATTTTTCACCTTTTCCCCAACGAGCAGGTTTTTGTGGATAACAGACCAGAAGCGTATTCCCCGCTCTTTTTCAGAAACACTTATGTGCCTATGCAAGAAAACGAAAATTTGTAGGAACGGATGGACAGCGCCTACAAATTTAACACTATTTATTTTTATAGACACGACATAACCCCTTGGGCGCAACCTTTTTTAATAAAAAGACTGGGGGATATAAACTGGGTACCCGTGTATGTTGATGATTTTGTATTGATAATGGTAAAAAATAACGGAGAAAACAAAAATATAATAGACAAATACGAACTGCCCAAAAGTATCTTTGGGCATTGAAAAGTAATTCTCTAAATGATAGCATAAGTTTAAGATGCCCATAAAAAAGGTTATTATACCCGCGATTTTAATAATATGTTCTCTATCCATTGTAGGAGCAGTGTATTTTAAAATTTTAGAGAATCCTTTGGTAAAACCCAACGCCGCTTTATCTGTAACCGCCTCTTACGAACAGGCAAGCGTAATCGTTGATGGGGCTTTAGCGGGAAAAACTCCTTACGAAAGCAAAACCCTAAAACCCGGTGAGCATACTATATCGCTAAAATCCGATTCGGGCAGTTATGAAACCAAAATAACGCTAATACCCCAAGCCGCAACAGTAGTTTCTCGCGAAGTGGGAACTGGCGGAGCGTTCTCCTCAGGATACGCTGTTTGGATGGAAAAAATTTCCAATAACGAAACCTCCCTTTCCATAGTCTCCAGCCCAACAGGAGCTGAAGTTTCTGTGGACGAAGAAGAAAAAGGCATAACCCCATTAAACTTAACCAATTTATCCGAAGATAATCACACCATCACCATTTCTAAACCGGGTTATGAGCCACAATCTATGTACCTAAAATTTAAAAAAGGGTTTAAGCTAAATTTGGTAGCAGATATTTTTTTGTATCCCATACCGGAAAATCTAGAAAATATAAGCTATTCAGATACAATTAAAGTGTATAATTTAGCATTGTCCGAGTCGGCTGTAACAGTAGATGCGGCTATATGGGCAAAGGCGGTAGCATATTTTGTTAAAACGCGGGGAAAACCCGTAACCTTTAATTACTTTGTGGATTCCGATGGAGTTATTTATGACACAACAGGCTTAAAAGTAACTTTAAATCCAACAGCCCCTATCACGGATAGCATAACAATAGGGTACCTTGCGCAAAATAAAGGGGATTTGAGCGATAAGGCAAAAGAAGCGCTTTCAATATTCGGAAGCGCCACACCACAAAAAACCGCAAAAATAATTCCAACTGGCTTGGGGTGGCTACGAGTAAGGTCAGAACCTACGCTAAACAGTTCAGAAATTGCGAAAGTAAATGTAGGGGAAGAATTTCCGATTTTGGAAGAAAAAGATACTTGGATTAAAATTAAAATAGACGATACCACACAAGGTTGGATAAGCGCAACTTATGTACAAAAATCCGCCCAGTAAATTTAAAACATTTGCGAAACTCATTGACCAAGCAATACTCCCGGCCACAATCTTATTGGCGACAAAAATTTTAAGCCTAATTATACTTAACAAAAAATTTAATCTGGACTGGCAAATAAGCTCTTCTGGAATAATATACTCCTCAAAAGAAGATTTCATCTTTGCAAACTCTTACTCCTCGCTATTTATGTTTATTTCTATAACAATAGGGCTTATTTTGCTAACAGTAAAAGCCACCCAATGGCATTCAACACATATAAGACCTAGTTTAGCCGCCAGGTTTTACGAAAAAAAGCTGGACTTTCTTGTTACGGATAGTAGGGATATCTACCCAAAATCGGTAATATGGCTTTCTTACGCATGGCTTGCCACCATTTTAATGCTCATTCAAAACTATTACGGTCTTTTAATCTCTTGGATTTCTTATGTGGCGCTTTTTATAACCATTATCCCAACTGTATTTATAGTTTTGGATTTAGAAAAAGAGTTAAGCAAACAATCTAACAAAAACATACTAAAAAAGGGGTCAGTGTCTTTTTTGGATTTATCTCAAGTTTTAAAAAGCTAATGGTAAAACACTTTTTTTTAAATACAACACTTTTAATAATCTTATTTGCAATACTGGCAATTCCCTTTATGCCTGCCAAATTAATAAAGTATTATTCGCAAAAAAATGTTCTTTCGGCAAACTCTAAAGAAGGAGTAAAAATCGAAAACGCGGGAGAGTTATCCAGAATAGTAGAGGTAAAAGCATTCCCCCAACAGTTCGCCTACTACGACAAAGTTTTTGAACTTAGAAACTTTTCAAACAAAAATACATTTTACGAAATAGAAAGTTTTGTGAAAAATGGATCTGCTAAAATAACTGCCAATTTTGGTAACGGAACAAATGAAATACTTCTTCATCCCAACGAAAAAACTTATATAGACATCACCGCGTTAGGAACAACGGAAAATATGGAACAGGTTAGAGTGTTTTTGGAAATATCAGCTAAAAATATACAGTAATAAAACCACGCAAATACCCCAGAGAATAGTGGCGCCCAAAAGAGGCTTATCTTTCAGCAGTACTCTTTCGGGAGACTCCGCCTCCTTCTTTTCATAAATTACATACAAGTAGCGCGCCACACCATAAATTACAATAGGAATTGTGAGCATCATCCATTTTGGACTTGAAAGAGAAGCGGGAAGAAACCTTTTTACAATGCCAAGAGATTCTTGGGGAGAGGTTTGAAATGTAAAAAGCGAGTAGCTTATTATGGCAAAACTCGCTGAAGTGGATATCATAGAATCCAGCAAAGAGTCGGGATAATGGGCTAATGTTTTTCTCGTTTCAAGCGATAGCCCGCTTGCGTTTAATATAGTTCTTTCGGACCTGCGTTTGCCAAAGGAAAGAAGCATCGCAAGACCTATTGTGGCAAGCACTATCCAAGAAGATATGGAAACGCCTGCGGCAAAACCTCCCGCCAACACTCTAAATATAAAACCAAGCGACACCGCCAAAGCGTCTAGAATTATTACATTTCTCAATTTGTAAGTATAAATAATTTGTAAAGAAAGGTAAGAAAAACATATAAAAAAGAAAAACGGATTTATTAAAAGCGCCATTAATAATGACACGGATAAGAAAATTATTGAGGACATTCTTGCCAAAGCTACCGACAGTTTCCCGGAAGGAATAGGTCTGTTTTTTTTAATAGGATGCAATTTATCACTTGACGCGTCGTGGATGTCGTTAATTAAATAAGTAGCGGAGGAGAGGAGACAAAAAATTAAAAAAGCCAAAAAAGTTTTTAAAAATATTCCAGCGTCAAATAAATAGCCGGAGAAGGTTATAGCGGCAAAAAGGCTGATATTTTTAATCCATTGCCTAGGCCTCATTGCCCTAATAAGATGATATAAAGAGTTGTTAGTTTCCAAAAACATATCTTGATTTTAAATTATTTTATAATATTTTACCATTATATCTTTTCATCAAAAGCGCGTTGAAAACAACACTAACCGAAGAGAAAGCCATAGCTAAAGCGGCAATTGCTGGGTTTAAAAGCCAACCTGTGAATGGGTATAAGATACCTGCAGCAATAGGAATACCTACGATATTATAAAAGAAAGCCCAAAAAAGGTTTTGTTTAATTTTTTTGAGTGTGTATGCGCTCAAATCAATAGCGGAAATTACATCTCGTAAATCGTTTTTTATCAAAACTATATCTCCAGTTTCTATTGCTACATCTGTGCCAGAACCTAAAGCAATGCCCAAATTAGCTTGAGCTAAAGCAGGCGCATCATTTATTCCATCACCAACCATAGCCACAACCCGCCTTTGGCGAGAATTTTCAAACTTCCAATTCTCAATTTTCAATAAATTTTTAATGTTTAAATTTTCAATTTCTACACCTTCTTGAAGTAGCTTAATAACTCGAGCCTTATCTTGGGGCAAAACTTCTGCTATAACATAGTCAATACCAACTTGCTTAGCGATGGCTTGTCCCACTTTTTGATTATCTCCGGTAATTATTGCAACCTTTTTCCCCATTTTATGAAGCATTCTAATTGCTTCTTTTGAATAGTCTTTGAGAGTATCGGCTACTGCAATAATGCCAAGAATATTTTCATTTTGAGCTAAAATCATTGCAGTTTTCCCTTGATTTTCTAAGATACTTATTTTTTCCTCAACGTGTGTAGTGGAAATTTTATTGCTACTCATCAACTTTCTTGTTCCCAATAGGATTTTTTTGTTATTTAGTTTGGCAGATACCCCATATCCTGGCATTGCTTGAAATTCTGAAACTTTGTTTAAGGTAAGATTCTCTTCTTTAGCTTTATTAACAATAGCTAAAGCTAGCGGATGCTCCGAGTTTTTTTCAACAGAGGCTGCAATTTGTAAAATATTTTCTTCATTGGATTTATTTGAAAATTGAGGATTGATACCTGAAAATTCCGTAATCGACATAATATCGGTTACAGCAGGTTCTCCTCTAGTTAATGTTCCGGTTTTGTCAAAAACTACAATATCCACGCTTTTTGCAACTTCCAAAGCCTTACCACTTTTAATTAGAATTCCGTTTTTTGCCGCCAGTCCAGTGCCTACCATTACAGCAGTTGGAGTTGCCAATCCTAAAGCGCAGGGGCAGGCGATAATTAAAACAGTGATAAAGGCCGCGAGCGCGAAAGAAAAGGGATATCCCGCAAGAATCCAAACCGCGAAAGAAACAACGGCAATGACTACTACTGTCGGTACAAAATAAAGAGAGACCTTGTCGACCAAAAGCTGGATTGGCGTTTTTGACCCCATTGCTTCTTCAACAATTTTTATAATCTGAGCCAGCATTGTATCCTTGCCAACTTTTGTTGTTTTGAACCTTAAAACACCTGTTTTATTTATCGTTGCCCCGATAACCTCATCTCCTTTTTTCTTTTCTACCGGGATGCTTTCACCGGTAATTGCTTTCTCGTCAACGCCGGAATAACCATCAATAACAATCCCATCCACCGGGATTTTTTCACCAGGCTTGACCAAAATAATATCTCCAACTTTTACTTCAGAGATAAGAATTTTCACTTCCTGACCATCTTTAATAACTGTCGCCTCTTTGGGCTGAAGGCCGATTAATTTTTTAATCGCTTCGCTGGTTTTTCCTTTAGTTATTGCTTCTAGATACTTTCCCAAGAGGATGAAGATAAGAATAAAGGCCGCTATCTCATAATATAGCTCTTTCATTCCGTATGTTTTGATGTTGAGCCAAGTAGATAAAGAGATTGCCACGCTGTAGATATAGGCAGCCGAAGTGCCAATAAAGATTAAAGAGTCCATATTTGGCGCTCGTCTTAAAATAGCCTTGAGTCCGGAAATGTAAAGTTTGAAGGCAACTATAATCACGGGGGTAGTTAACAGAAATTGGATTAGATGCTGGTTCATCTCGATAATCTCCGGTATGTAAAGACCAACTATCATACCCATTGAAACATAGAGAAGAGGAATGCCGAAAATGAGAGCTATAATAAATCTTATTTTCAGATCTTTAACTTCCTGAATTTTCTCTTCTTTGTGATGGTCCTCCATTTCTTTTCCAAAATCTTCTTCACTGGCTTTATATCCCAATTTTTCGATTATTTTTTGAACTCGAGCGATGTCTATCTCAATTGAGTCAAATTCTAAATAAGCTTTCTCTGTCGCAAAATTAACACTAACTGATTTCACTCCGTCCTCTTTTTTCAGCGCGTTTTCAATATTTGCCGCGCAAGAAGCACAGGTCATCCCGGAAATTTTTAGAGTTACTTTTTTGCCCATAATTATTCCTCGCAACAATCAATTAAATCTTGCACTAACTTGTTTAATCTTTTAGTTAAAGCGTCTTTATTTTCATCATCTTTATTAATCTGATTGTCATTTATTTCTTTAACTTGACCAAGATCTATAACGCCCAGATTTATCCCCCAAAATAGCGAGTAAAGATCATACGCCTTGGAAAATAATTCCTGCGCTTCTTTTTTCTTGTCTTGGTCGTGATATTTAGTGCCGACTTCTATTAGTCTCATTGAGGCGGCCAAAAGGTGTTTTGAAATGCACCAAACCTCTCCTTCGGCGTCTTTGACGATCTTTTTTAATAATTCTTTTCTTATCTCCCTGACTTTTCCGAGTAGATCATAATATTTTTCTTTGCCTGTTTTGGCGGCTGTAAAGAAAAAATGTTCCTCTAAGCTGACTAAATTCATAACGGCAATACTTAAATCTTCATCCGAAGACAAATCAAGCTTGTGCCCCTTTTTTAAATTTTCAATTTTCTCCCAAAGATTTTCAGACATATTATTCTAAACCCCACTCAAAAATTCGTTCTTTAATTCCATACACGTTGTTTATAGCAAGTTTTAACGTTTTTGTCGTGCTTTTTAATGGGGGGAAAATTAATTTTCCAGAAAGGTGGTGTCCACCACGCCCACCTTGCCACTCAAGTGGTAGATATGTGTTGCCAAAATCGTCAATCAAAACAGATTGTTGTGTTAAATCTAAATCTAAATTTCCTTGATGTGTATTGAAGGCAATTTCAAATTGTATGAGTTTTCCAGGAGAAAAATCAATTGGCGTTACATCGATGGAGAGGCCACTCCCCTCGTTATTTTTAGTTGGCAAGCTCGCAGTACTTAAATTCTCAGTTTGAGGCATGGGGATTTCTTGGCGACTCTCGATTATTGGTGGGTTAGAAAGGGATACTGGTGTTAGTTTAGTAGTTAAGTTTTTAATTCTAAAAAAAGAAATTATCAATATAATAATTGCTCCTACTATTACCAGTTTTTTTAGTATTTTGAAGTTGATTTTAGAAGAGTAGTTCCAAAATACATTTTCTTTTTGATACAAAGAATGTTTTTGGATAATTTCCAGCATTAAAATAATACCGAGGATATTGCTCAAAATTCCAAGAATAAGGAAAAATATTTGATATTGAGCCAAAAATAAAAATAAAGTTGAAAACCCTAAAAGAGGTACTATATCCACCAAATGATGAGCACAACATGCTACCATGGAACCTGCGGAAATACCCCCGGTCGCCGTCACTTCTCCAGTTATTTCTTTAGTCTTTTTCTCTTTCATTTTGGAATGGATATAAGACCAAAGGCTTACTTGAATACTAAAACCGATTACTAGAGCTAAAATCCAATACCATAATAAATAGAATTGCGAAATTGCGTGAGAAAAAGAATTAGCTAAACTCAAAACCCCGAAGTAAAATGCTAAAAGAACAAATCCCCCTATAATTCCTTTTATTATTGATTTTTTAACTATTGAATCCATAACTACTTCCTTTTAGCTAACTTATAAACCGTTAAAATTTTCCCAAGAGATTTACATTTCTACCTTGTTTTATTTTCCCCGCAAAACTTATTATGAAGCCAGGCGACAAACCAGGCACCGATATAAGTGTAAACAACCGCCTGAATCAGGCCCCAAATAAATCCGCCAAGAGTTATCGCGACATCACCCGCAAACTTTTCAACATTTGCCAAATGTGCAAGCCAGCCGAAAAGCTGAAGAGCAAATCCCGGCCACAAAGCGACGAATACCGCGCAGAGAATATAGATAGCCCCCATCACGCCGCCTGCGGCCAACGCAAAACCGTTTTTGTTTATTTGGCAAAAGTGTTTTTCATCGTTCATAATTTTTCACCTCCTTTCAGAATTAGATTAATTTTCAGTCCGACTTTCATTTTTAATTGCATGTTTAGTTATCTCTAAATTACAACTTTTATTTTTTCTGCACCAGGCTTCGCATTTTTCAGCCCACTCTTTTTCTTTATATTCCAGCCCGCACTCCGGGCATTTATATAATTCTCTTTCGTGCCCGTGCCCCTTCATTATAAAAAGATGCATCAGAGGACAAAGTAAAATAATTAACCAAGGCCAATAATCAAGGCTATCGGTATCAGGCAACACAAAGCCATCATTAATAGATGATTTTGTTTTAGTCTTTGCCAAATGTTTTTTATCATATTCCTTTAGATTAATGGCAACATCCGCCAGAATGTTTTGATTGCGCTTTAAATAATTTTTTTCGGTAATCCTCTCGGCACTGTTCAGAACAAAATTTTTTGCCGAACCCTTCAATGTAATTATCTTTCAGCTCCATTTTACAAATGGGGCACTTTTGTTTAAAAAGTTTAAACATATATTTTTCACCTCCTTTCGACCCTCTGGTCCAGCCGCTTTATTTTTAGA
>JAHIUT010000049.1 GCA_018817085.1 Patescibacteria group bacterium
TCCAATATCTTTTTTGCAAGGATTGCAGAGATTTATGGATTTTAGTTTGGCCAATATTGTTACCGCGTTAAACAAGTTTTTGATTGGAATAGGACTAACTTTGTTGATGTATGAAATAACGGGAACTATGGCGGGAATATTCATTGGGGCTTTGTTGTCGTTTATTATAGTTTGCCTTTTATTAAAAAGGAACTTAAATCTAACAATAGGAGCGGAATTATCCAAATGGCTTTCCCGCCTTTTAAAATTTGCCTTACCTTCTTCTTTAACCTTGATTTCTCTTGCGGTTCTTTTTAATGTGGATGTTGTTTTGGTGAAACATTTTTTTAGCGAAGAAGTTTCTGGAATATATTCAAGTATGGCGATTATAGGAAGAATTTTATTTTTCGGCGCAAGCACGGTGGGACTGGTTTTGTTTCCTATATCTTCCGAAAGTCACGCCAAAGGGGAAAACACCAGCAAAGTGTTTTTAAATTCTTTAGTGTTAACAACAGGTATTCTGCTTTGTGGTCTTTTTGTATTTATGGTTTTTCCAAAGTTTGTGGTTCTGACTTTGTTTGGGGCAAATTACTTGAGAGCGGTAGAGTTTCTCCCAAAATTTACGCTATTTATGTTTTTATATACACTTATTTATTTGTTTTCGCAGTATTTTTTATCTGTTTATAAGATGAAAATCGGTGTTGTTTTGGCAATAGGCGCGTTACTGCAGGTTATTTTAATTTGGTTTAGACATAAAAGTCTTATGATGGTGGTGGATAATTTGGTTTATGTTAATGTGATATTGTTTGTGGTTTTGTTGGGGTACTATATATTAAATTTAAAATTCAAAGGTTTTTCGTCATTGCGAGGAACGAGCCGCAGGCGAGAGACGAAGCAATCCCCTTGAGATTGCTTCGTCGTCACTTCGTTCCTTCTCGCAATGACGATAGAATGGAGTTTATAACGATGGATTTATCTGTTATAGTTCCTTGCTATAAGCAGGAAAACACAATTAAACAGGATTTAAAAAACATTTTGTCCGATCTGGATAAAACTCGTTTTTCTTATGAACTTATTGCAGTGGTGGATGGGTTTTTGGATAAAACATATCCGCGAGCAAAACAAATGAGAAATCCAAAACTTCGTGTTCACGGCTACAAAACAAACAAAGGAAAAGGATATGCCGTCCGTTATGGCATGGCTCGCGCAAAGGGGGATTTTGTAGCTTTTATAGACAGCGGTATGGATATAGACCCAAACGGCATCTCTTTGATTATGGAACATATGTATTGGTATGACGCGGATGTTATGGTGGGCAGTAAAAGGCATCCCGCCAGTAAACTGGTTTATCCCGCTAGAAGGAAGTTTTTCTCCATTGGTTTGCAATATCTTCAAAGACTTCTTTTTGGATTAAAACTTAGAGACACTCAAGCGGGTTTGAAAGTGTTTAAGAGGGGGGTACTTGAAAAGGTTCTGCCACGGCTTATTATAAAAAGGTTTGCTTTTGATATTGAACTTTTAGTGGTGATAAAGCATTTGGGGTATTCCCGAATTTTTGAAGCGCCTATTAAAGTTAATTGGGCAGAAAACAGTCTTAAGAGCGATTGGGAGACTTTAATTAAATCTTCGTGGAATTTTTTTGTAGATATGCTTGGAGTTTTTTATCGCCTTAATATTTTGGGTTATTACGACGATAAAAGTAAAAGAAAATGGGTTTATGATAAAGAACTTGCGATGAGGGTTAATGTATGAAGTATCCTTTCATCTCCATCATAATAGTTGCCGAAGAATATAACCTTTATTTGGAAGAGTCCCTCCCGAAGTATAAAGATTTGGATTATCCCAATTTTGAGGTTTTAGTTTTTACCACAAAACCTTGCAACAAAAAGTTCCCCAAAGTTAAATTTATTTCCGCGCCGAGTTTAGCGGGTAATCCCGCTAAAAGGCGAGACCTTGCTATTAAATACGCTAAAGGCAGTTGGCTTGCTTTTATTGATGATGACGCATATCCTTCAAAGGATTGGTTGAAAGTGGCAAGTTTTTATTTTGGAGATATGTCCATTACTGCGGTATGCGGACCGGGGGTTACCCCGCCAAACGCTTCCGCATTTGAAAAAGCGTCTGGTTGGGTATCGGCTTCTCTTTTAGGGGGAGGGAATTGCGCGCATAGATTTGTACCCACTAGAAAAATGTTTGTGGAGGATTTTCCTTCTATGAATTTTATTGTGAGAAAAGAGGGTTTTACTAAAGTTGGTGGGTTTGATTCTAATTTTTATCCGGGAGAAGATACCAAACTTTGTTTGGATATAGTTTGCGGGTTAAAGAAAAAGATTTTGTATGTCCCTGATGTTCTTGTCTATCACCATCGCCGTCCGCTTTTTAAAAAGCACTTAAAACAAAATGGTAACTTTGGTCTTCACCGCGGACATTTTGCAAAAACGCTTCCCCAGACTTCGCGAAAATTTAGTTATTTTGTCCCACCTCTTTTCGCGCTGGGGTTTTTGATAGGTCCCTTTTTGTATTTATTGGATCGTCCCTTATTTTTATTATGGACACTGGTGGTTTTGATATATGTCCTTTTGCTAATTCTAACCTCCGTTTGGGTTTTTTCAAAAGAAAGGGATATAAAGGTTTCGTTACTTGTAATTCCTGGTATTTTCCTAACGCACATTTGGTATGGAATAAGGTTTATTCAAGGGTTTTTTTCAAAAGAGTTGAGGAGATGAGTTTAACTAAGGTCTCTCCTTTGCAAAGGAGAGACCTTTTCTAAGGAGACTCCTTGTACAAGGAGTCTCCTTGGTTGGAGACAATTTCCAATGTTTTCCTTAATCTATCGTCCCCTGGGTTTATCTCCAACGCTTTTTCTATGTATTCTTTCGCTTTTTCCTTATCCCCATTATGAAAATATATTACCCCCA
>JAHIUT010000050.1 GCA_018817085.1 Patescibacteria group bacterium
AAGCTAAAGCTAAAAGATTAGAACTAGAACCGGAATTGGTTAAAATACTCCCTTTAACTTTGAGATATTTTGCCAAACGATCTTCAAAATTTTGAGCTTTTTTACCCAAACCAAACCAACCTTCCAACCAACTGTCAATAACATTGTTTACCTCCTTATCGTCAAATACCGAACCTGCATATTGTATAAAAGTTTTTCCCGGAATAAACTCTTCCTCCTTAATTTTCTTAAGCTCAAATATCTCTTTAACACTTTTGTAGATGTCTTTTTTAAGTTCTTCTTCTCTTTTACTACTCATATTGATTTTTTCTATGAAACTCAATGGTGTTTTTGAGTCCTTTGTTCAAAGAAGTTTTTGGTTTCCACCCAAGAATCTTTTCCGCCTTGCTAATGTCCGAAAGCATATTATCCGCCTCCCCAACTCTATCTGGAAACTTATTAAAAAATATTTTGGACTTACTATCCGTCAACTTTACTATTTCATCAACTAATCCTTTTAAACTATACGAAACCCCGCCACCAACATTAAAAACTTGGTTTAGGGCATTTTTGTTACATCCAGAGGAAATAACACAGTCTATTACATCTTTAATATAAATATAATCTCGCTTTTTCTTCCCAGAATTCAAAAAAATGTCTTCCCCTTTGATAGCGTTTCGAATAATTGTGGGAATAAATCGCGCGTCCGCTTGTCCAAAACCATATGCCGTGGACAATCTAAAAACTGTCCAATTCAAATTTCGTGTTTCCCCATGATATTTGCAAAAGTTCTCCCCCGCCAATTTGGATATTGCGTATGCGGATGGTGGATTTAAAATTTGGTCTTCTTTGTAAGGAATTTTAGTATTCCCATAAACTTCTTGAGTACTAAAAAAAATAAAGTGTTTAACATTTGCCAAAGCTGATGCCTCTAACACATTAAGCGTCCCTTTTATATTAATATCCACACATTGCAAACCCACCTCAAAATCTCTTGCCAAGTTCACAATTGCGCCCAAATGATACACAATATCCGGTTTTATATCTGCAAAATACTTTTTAACAGAACTAAAATATGTTATATCAATTTCAACACTAGGAACATTTAATACAGCGGGTCCCGGACCAATAACAGGGTAAACTATTGCCCCAGCTTCAAGAAAACCTTTTACTAAATGAGAACCTATAAACCCATTTGCGCCGGTTACTAATATTTTCTTTCCCTCCAAATGATGCATAGAGTATGTTCCTATAAATCTATAAATATCTCTTTGTCGGTATCTAAATTGAACTCTTCGCTGTTACCTCCAATATGTATCTTATAAGAAAAGACTTCTTTCCCTGGTTGCTTTTGAACTAAAAGAGTATAGGTATCCTTAATAATACCCTTTGGTAACTCATATTCTACAACAACCTTGGCTTTTGTCTTCGGCGCAATCTCTAAATAACCCTCGAAAAAGGTCTTTCCCAAATCATCCCCCTGTCCTACTCTCGATAAACCTTCTGAATTAATTAACTTTGAACCTTTAGGAACATAAATTCTAATATAATCCTTATATAGTTTATTAAAAATTTTATTGTATTCACCAGTATTTTCATATTCAATAGTTACCAAAGAGGTTGGATTACCTTTTACTGATAAATCCACTGTTTTAGTAATATTCTCATTAACATACCAATTTGCCCTATCTCCACCTACATTTGAGTCCACAATATACATATAATCACCGTTAAATTCTTTAACGGCGCCCGCAAAGTTATATTTCTCTACTATTTTTTGCGCTTCCTCGGAAGAAAAATACACAAGAATATGTTTCTCCTCTGCCTCCTGTAAAACCTTTTTTACAAGTTCCATGCGCTCATTAGGTCCTGTAATAAAAATTTTTCGCATGAGTTCATATAAAAGAGTACTCGTTAAATTCTTCTGATCTTTATCCTCATGACTCCCTATCAATGTAGAAAATGATTCCAACTGATCCACAACATTTTCGCTATTAACCTCCCCATAATCATAAATGTCTATACCTCCTGTAACTTCGAGAAGAGAGGCTACAAAGTGCGTATCTACACCAATTATCCCATGCACTGGAAAAGTTCCCGGAATTTTGCCCCACAAATCTTTAATTTGCAAGGACGAAACCCTAAAATCAGGTGAAAACGCGGCATCCTTAATATAAAATCTGTTTGCATTTAAAAATGTACGAATATAAGCTGGAGGTTCTGTATAATACACCGCATTCCCCGTACTCTCCAAAAAAGCAACATCCCCAGATTTAGTAACTTTTAAATTTCCTTTACTCAAGGTGAAAACAGCATATGCCGTTAGAACCCCCCCAGACGGTCTAAGTTCTTTGTCATTTTGCAAAAAGGTTAGATAACTACGCGCTTCCTTATCCCCTATTAATTCTGGGACTATTTTAAGAAGTTTCACAATGTCGTCGAAGGAATTGGACAATACATAAGATATTGATTTTAAGTTTTCGAGC
>JAHIUT010000051.1 GCA_018817085.1 Patescibacteria group bacterium
CCTGTTCTCTAACTTAACATACATCTATTATACCATATACTATGAGGTCTGGCAAGGGGGGGAATAAAATTCATTGGGGTGCGGACCCCTTCGGGGTACCGACCCCTAATAAATACAGTTTGTCGTAAATATCCAACACCGGGTGTTAGAGAGTATCTATTTTCACTTCCCCACTTCGGCGGTCTTTAATCTCAACTCCGCCTTGTTCTATACTTTTTTTGCTTATCACTATCCTTTTTGGAATCCCCAACAAATCGCAATCCGCAAATTTTGTACCTATGCTTATACTGCGGTCATCGAATAAAACATCAACTCCAAGCATCTTTT
Organism: Patescibacteria group bacterium; assembly: GCA_018817085.1. Taxonomy (NCBI): domain Bacteria; species Patescibacteria group bacterium. The sequence goes on from JAHIUT010000051.1 coordinate 328, forward strand.
TGTAATACTCAAAAGCCCTATCCTTTAACTCCTCCTCCACATAAGTTAAATAATAATCAAAGGGAGCAACATTCTCTGGCCAAATAATACCTTTATCGTCATAATTTTGCTCCACAATCGTTGCCATAAGCCTTCCTAACCCTATACCGTAACAGCCCATTACCAACGGTTTTTTTACACCGTCCTTATCCGTAAAATACGCCTTCATCGCTTCGCTATACTCTGTTCCCAACATAAATATGTGTCCATTCTCCACATTGTTTTTTAAAACCACTCCCCCACCACACTTGGGACATTTCGCAACCTTATCGCCAACGGCTTCAACATTGCCCGCCCAATCACAACTTTTACAAACATACATTTTATCTTCGCCGTTTTCGCAAGGAACCCCAAACTCATTGCTATACTCGCCTCCAATAGAACCAGAATCGGCATCCATCAACCTAACCTCTTTAAGTCCACACCTCTCAAAAATAGTAAAATACGCCTTAATAACCGTTTTGTAGAAATCGGCAAAATCCTCCTTGTCCTTGTGAAAACTATACATATCTTTCATCACAAACTCCCTAACCCGCAATAACCCGCCTACGGCCCTCATTTCGTTTCTAAATTTATTCTGTATTTGGTAAACCGCAAAAGGTAAGTCTTTATAGGAACCCACAAACCGTCTTGCCAAATCCGTAACCACCTCTTCGTGCGTGGGGCCAAGCGCAAGCTCCTTATTATGCCTGTCCTTAAACTTAAATAAAGGGGGGTCAATTTTGTCCCATCTGCCCGTTTCCAGCCATTGCGATTTTTTTTGCAAAGCGGGCATCAATATCTCTTGCCCGCCAATTTTGTTCATCTCTTCCCTAATTATATTGGAAATTTTGGTATGCACCCGCCACCCTAAAGGCAAGTAAGTATAAACACCCGACATTAACTGGTCTATAAACCCGCCACGAGCTAAGTATTTATGAGAAATAGTTTCAGCAGATTTGGGATAATCTCTTAAAGTTTTAGCAAAAAGTTTTGAGTAAAGCATAAAAGTATTTAATCACAAATAACAAACCTCCTCAACCCTTTTTACCGAAACATAAAAAAGTCTTTGAAGGCTATAAAAATTGCCAAAACAACCAAAAAAGCCATTCCGGCGGAAGAAGTTATACGCATAAACTTTAACGGGGGCGTCTTTTTAAAAATAACCTCATACCCTACAAAAACCAAATGCCCCCCATCAAGACCCGGAAACGGCAAAATATTCATTATGGCAAGCGATAAACTCAAAAGCGCCGTAAAATCAATTATCGCCATTAAAGCGGAAACCCCACCAATTTTTATCAACGCTTCCACAATAAAAAATATTCCCACCGGTCCCGTTAATGTTCCGGCAACCGGCTCGGCAGATTTGGTTTCTATAGAAGCCTTAATAAGCGTTTTAAAAATACTGCCGGAATAAGAAAAAATATTATAACTGTGGAGAAATGGCGACAATATTTTTTCTAACGGACGGCTATAAGAAATGTTTACCGACTCGCCAAGCCCTATCCCTACCACAAACCGCCCTAAACTCTCCTCGTATCTAGTTTTAGCAGTAACCTCCCTTATTATGCTATCCTGCACATTTTGGACTTTGAAAATAAGGTTTTTGTCGTTTTTATCGGCAATAAAATTTATAACTTCCTCTGGATTTTGAGGGGCAATAGCAATATTAGAATTATTGTCCTGCCTAATCTGCAAAATATGGTCGCCCGGTTTAAAAATGTTGTTTTGAGAATACACAATTACATTTTGCGTTACTTTAGTTTCTCCGTATCTAAAAGAAAAATCGTCCATAAGAAAAAGAGGCAGGGATGTAAAGTTGGTAACGATAAAAAGCCCGTAATACAAAACTATAGCAAGAAAGAGATTCATAAAAATCCCGCCGGTTAGAATAAAAAACTTTGTTGAGGGCTTTTTATTTGCAAAATTACCCTTGTCTTTTTTGTTCCCTTCCTCATACTCGCTACCGGGAATTCTTACAAAACCTCCAAATGGAATAAGATTTATGGAATACAAAGTACCTTTTATCTTTTTGCCAAAAAGTTTGGGCGGAAACCCAAACCCAAACTCGTCCACCCTAACCCCGCTTTTTTTGGCGACCAAAAGATGCCCCAACTCGTGAATGAGGATTAGGAGGGAAAATATGAGGAAGAAGACAATAAATGATAAGAACATAAATTCAAATGACAAAACTCAAAATTCAATTCAAATGCTATCTAAGGAGACTCCTTTTTCAAAGGAGTCTCCTTTGTTAAATTTTTGATCTTTTTCGTTACACCCTCATCACTTCTTCTTTCTTCGCTTTGCCAATGTTTTCAAGCCCCAAAGTTTCTTTGCGAACTTTATCCTCCACCTCTTCCCTACCCTTAAAATACTCATCCTCCGATATTTTGCTGTTCTCTTTTTGCTCGTCTAAACTTCGCATTGCATCCTGCCTAATAGTCCTAACCGCTATTTTAGCGTCCTCCACTTTTTTACCAACAATTTTTGCCAACTCGCCCCGCCTCTCCTCGGTTAAGGAAGGAACGGGAACTTTTACATTGTCCCCATCTGCAACAGGACTTAAGCCCGTTCCAGAAGAAGATATCGCGCTTACAATTTTAGATAAAATACTCTTGTCCCAGGGAGAAACCATAAGTGTTTGCGCGTCTAAAATAGAAAGGGTGGCAAGCTCTTTAAGGGTTAAACGAGGGGTGCCGGGATAGGCTTCTACCAACACATTTTCTATTAAAGAAATATTTGCGCGACCGGCTCTAATGGTTGAAAGCTCGGATATTAAATAATCTTTTGTAGATTGTAATTTAGCAGGTAGGTCACGCATAGATAATCTCAAATCTCAAACCTCGCAAAATCTCCGATTTTGATATTTTCTCCCGTTTTAGCAATAACCTCTTTAATTAACATCCCCATAGTTTTTGAACCGTCTCTAATATAGGGTTGGGACAACAAATCCTTCCCGTCTTTAGGATTCATCGCGCAAATCTGCATCGCCAGCTCTTTTCCCAAATTTTGAAAATCGGAAGTTTTGGCAGAAAAATCCGTTTCGCAGGTTAAAACCAATAAGGAAGCCGCCTTTCCGGTAGCGTGAATGTACGAAAACACAAGCCCGTCTCCCGTTTCCCTTTCGGATTTTTTGGCGGCTTTTTCAAACCCTTGCCTTTGCAAAATTTCTTTTGCTTTGGAAATTTTGTTTCCAGCTTCCTCAAGCGCGCGCTTGATGTCCATAACTCCCGCGCCCGTTTCGCTTCTTAAAGATTTTATTAAGGTTATATCCATGTTTATCTAAGGAGTTTCCCCGCCAGCTGGCGGAGAGACTCCTTTGTTAAATTCGAATTCTTTTGAGTTTTGACATTTTCATTGTACCCCAGCTCCACCGCTGACGCAACGGTTTTAACAATTAAAGAAATTGCGTTTATAGCGTCGTCATTGCCGGGAATGGGATAGTCAACATTAGAGATGTCGTTGTTCGTGTCGCTTAATGATACTATTTTTACACCCGTTCTAACCGCCTCGCGGTATGCCGTTTTTTCTTTTTTAACATCAACTATAAAAACAGCGGCGGGAACTTCTTTCATATCAAAAATTCCCCCCACCATAAACTCCAACTTTTTAATTTCTCGGTCTAACAAAAGCTGTTCCTTTTTAGTGTAATGAGAAAACGCGCCTTCTTTTCTTTGGCGAATTAAATCTTTTAGCCTTACTATATTCTTTTTTATTTCGGAAAAATTGGTTAAAGTCCCGCCAATCCACCTGTTTGACATACAAAACGCCCCGCTTTTTCCCGCCGCATCTTTAATTATATCCTGCGCTTGTCTTTTGGTACCCACAAAAAGAATTGGTTTGCCCTCTTTTGCGGTTTGATACAAAAACTCGCACGCTTCTTGCAGTTTTTGCTCGGTAATAAAAAGGTCCATTATGTGAATATTGCTTTTTTTGCCAAAAATATAAAGCGCCATTGAAGGATGCCATCTACGCACCTGATGCCCAAAATGAACTCCCGCTTCCAGCATTTCCTCGGGAGTAGGAATAGAAAGCTTGGGTTTTTTAACCACAGTGGATTTTTTTGCGCTGGATTTTATCTCCAACTTTTCACTTTTTACTTTAATTTTTTTCTCCATACTCTTTAATCAAAGCTAACTAAGGAGTCTCCTTCTTCAAAGGAAACTCCTTTGTAACTTACCAAAAAAACAAGTCAATTGCAAGCCCCGTTTTTTGCTCTTGCATTCTATGTTAAGTTACTATACAATTATGTACATTATGTTAACACAAGAGCAGTCGCAAAGGTTTGCGATTGAAGAACAAACTTCAACCGATAACATTCTAAAGGAACATTACCAAATATATATTTTAGACATCTTGTTTAGCGCGCCTTTTAGTAGTTCTTTAGCATTTAAGGGCGGCACGGCGTTAAAACTTGTATATAACTCCTTCAGATTTTCCGAAGATTTGGACTTTTCAATTATCAACACCATAGACTTTGCAAAATTCAAAAAAACTATACAAAAAATCCCAAATATAATACCCGAAAGTAAAATAAACGAAGTTTATGAAAAAAAATACACACTTTTTGCCAAACTTACTTTTAATATAGACTTTAAACCAATCCCGATTGGCGTTAAGGTGGAAATCAACAAAGGCAAAAAAGAGTTTGAATATACGCCTTCGCTTATAAGAAGTAGGTTTAACAATTTGGAAGTAATTGGAAACACTTATACCTTAAAACAGATATTGAAAGATAAGAAACTTACTCTTAAAGAACGAAGAGAGCCGAGAGATCTTTTTGATACTTGGTACATAAGCCAAAAGTTAGGTGTTGCCTACAATGTTTCAAAGGAAATAAAGTACACAAGAAAAGAGCTTATGGATAAACTAAACCCATACTTGCCAAAAAAGCAAAGAAATGTCCTAAATCTATTTGAAAAATGAAAAAAGAGGAACTGATAAAAAAAATTAAAGAGATTAATAAAAAGGCATTTACAGCAAATGACCTAAAAAGTCTTTTCCCCAATGATTCTAGATTAATAAATACCTATATAAAAAGATTCAAGGACGCCAATGTTATTACCCCCATCACAAGAGGGTTGTATATGATAACAAATGATACTATTGATATAGAAAAGTTAGCTACAAGCTCCTACTATCCCAGCTATATAAGCTTTGAAAGCGCGCTATCAAAATATGGCATAATTAACCAAGGATTATACAAAATAACGCTTGCAACAACTAGACATTCAAAAAAAGTAACATTGCTGGGAACCGAATGCGAATATTCAAAAATAAACAAAGACTTATTCTTTGGATTTAATCTAATGGACGGAGTTTATATTGCAGAACCGGAAAAAGCCTTTTTAGATATGTTGTACCTCGTTGCTTTAGGCAAAAGAAAAACTAATTACAACGAATGGTGTATAAACTCTCTAAACCACAATAAACTAACAAAATATGCCAAACTATTCGGAAAGGCGACGGAAAAGTTGTCGGGAAAAATATTAGGAAGGGGCATCTAACTTCCAAACCGCGAAATCGCATTTGGGATAAGCGGAACATCCATAAAATGTTTTGCCTTTTTTAGTTTTTCGGACAATTATGTCCCCGTCTTTACACTTAGGACATTTTATGCCCGTTTTCTCTATAATAGGTCTTAAATAATCACACTTTGGGTAATCGCTACAGCTGACAAACCTGCCATACTTACCTAACTTTACTATCAAAGGACTACTGCATTTAGGACATTTCTCTTCCATTGTCTCCAAAACGGTGTAATCGGATTTTTTTATAGCGTCTTGCTTTTCATTTAATAATTTTTCAAAAGGGTCATAAAACTCTTTTATCACTGAAAGGTACTCTTTGTGATGATTTGCTACCTCATCCAATTCATTTTCCATTTTAGCCGTAAAATTAACATCCACAATTTCGGCAAAATTGTCCGTTAACAGCTTTGTAACCACAATACCTGAATCGGTAGGTTTTAATTTGCCCTCTATTTTTTGCGTATAACCTCTATCCTGTATCGTTGACACAATAGGGGCGTAAGTTGAGGGCCTGCCTATGCCAAACTTTTCAAGTTCTTTTATTAGCGAAGCCTCGTTATAAAAAGAGGGTGGCGGGGTTTGTTTCTCTAAGGCATCCAAAGACACAAAATGTAGCTGCTTCCCTATCGTCATATTCGAAGGAATATCAGACGCCGTTTCGGGGGAAGAGTCGCGCCTGTTGCTAACCGCCATCCAACCAGAAAACTTTAACACACTATCTTTCACCAACAAAGTGTAATTATTACTGCCTTTTAACGCCGATATTTTAACAGTAACCCCAGAATAAACAGCGTTTGTCATTTGGCAAGCCACCGTTTTTTGCCATACAATCTCATACAAACGGAGAGCATCCCCCTCCATTTTAGTACTCGTCTTAACTTTAACATCCGTTGGTCTAATTGCCTCATGCGCCTCCTGCGCAACTTTTACTTTAGTTTTATAAAACCGAGGTTCTTTAGGCAAATATTCTTTACCGTATTTTTCGGCAATAAAACCCCTTATTGCAGACAAGGACGAACTACTTAAGTTAGTGCTATCCGTTCTCATATAGGTAATTAACCCAGCTTCATACAGTTTTTGCGCCAAAGACATAGTCTTTTTAGGGCTAAACCCCAATTTCCAACTCGCCTCTTGTTGCAAAGATGAAGTGGTAAAGGGTGGTTTTGGCGCTTTTTGGTACTCTTTTTCCTCTATACTATCAATCTTGTATTCAGCAAGAGGTAACTCGGTTTTAATTTCGGATAGTTTATTTTCGTTATTTATCGTAGTTTGAGACACGGTGTATTCCCCCGCAAAGAGAGGGTACTTTCTTTTAGTGTAAATAGGAACGCCGTTAATATGGGTTAGTTTGGCATTCAAAACACCACCCCCACCCACCGTCCGAGGAGTCCCCTTCGGGGCCGCCTCGGAGGTGTTTAATACATTATTTTCCTGCAAGAGGGTTTCTACTTCATAAAACCTCTCGCTTTTAAATGCGTCTATTTCCTTTTGTCTCTCCACTAAAAACCTAACGGCGGGGCTTTGCACCCTTCCCGCAGAAAGACCATAACGAATTTTTTTCCATAAAAGAGGAGATAGTTTATAACCGACCAATCTATCTAAAACTCTGCGCGCCCGTTGAGCGTCCACTAAAAATGTATCAATTTCTCTAGGATGTTCAAAAGCCGAAAGAACCGCGTCTTTTGTTATCTCATTAAACGAAACTCGTTGGAATAAGGGCGCAGAGCGCCGTCTAAGAAAAGCGCCTGTACCTTTCGGGGGTACTTGGACAGGCGGGGGCGTAGCCCCCAGCTTTTCGTGACGGCGAACAAGCCCATCCTCTGAAAAAACTTGCGCCAAATGCCAAGCGATAGCCTCTCCTTCCCGGTCAGGGTCAGTGGCTAAATAAATAGCCTTTGCTGATTTTACAAGTTTTGTTAAAGCAGACACGGTCTTTTTTTTAGAAGGGGAAATTTCGTAACTTTCTGTAAAATTGTTTTCAACATCTACCCCAAGCTTGCTTTTAGGCAAATCCCGTATATGCCCCATAGAAGCAACCACCTTATATTCTTTACCGAGATATTTTTCTAAAGTTTTAGATTTTGACGGCGATTCAACGATTACTAGGTTCATATTCTCCTATACACTCCCCTCCCCACATCCTTCACCATACCTTTTAACTCCAAGCTCGTCAAGAGGGCGGAAACTGTATAAATAACCATATTCGCTTTTACCGCCACATCGTCTATATACAACTCCCCTTCTTTTAATACTTCTAAAATTGCGTTTTCGGCAGACGAAAGGGGGAACTCGCTTTTAAAAGCTATCTTTTTTATTCTGCTATCCACATCTAAAACCTCCAAAATTTCATCCACACTGCAAACAAGCCTTGCCCCCTCTCTTATCAGTTTGTTTGTTCCTTTGCTAACAGGACTGAAAATACTCCCTGGTATTGCCATTACTTCTTTTTTTAGCTTTAAAGCCGCCTCTATCGTATATAATGTTCCGGATTTTTCCGCCGCTTCCACTACCAAAATCGCGCTTGCCAAAGCCGAAATAATTCTGTCTCGTTTGGGAAAAGTCCACGGGGCCCCGGCTTCGTTTTCTCCAAATTCCGTTATAATAGCTCCCGCTCCTTCCATCATTTGGGCAACTACATTTTTGTCCCCCACTTTATGGATAAAATTCTTTCCAAAACCCAAAACGCCGAGGGTGCGTCCACCTGCTTGCAAAGCCACTTTATGCGCGGTTAAATCAACTCCGTACATTAACCCGCTCACAATTGTAACTCCCGCTTGCGACACTTGCGAAACTATTTCCTCACACACATCTTCGCCATAAGAAGACATTTTTCTAGAACCCACCACCGCTAAAGCTAAAGAATCAGAAGGGACAATTTCTCCGGCGATATATAGAACAGGCGGGGGGTTTGGCAAATCCAAAAGACGGGAGGGGTAGGAAGAAGAGTCGCTATTAACTTCTTTGAAACAAAGGTTTGTTTTCATTTTATCTAAGGAGTCTGACCCCTAATCGAACCAAAAATCCAAAATCTCTCTCGCCACGGGAGCGGCAATATCCGCCCCGCCTCCTCCCCCCTCTAAAAATACCGTTAGAACAATTTGAGCGTTATCCACCGGCGCAAACACCACAAACCACGCATGCGTTTGATACTCGCCTTTGCTGTTTTTTTGCCCAAACTCGCTAGTTCCCGTTTTGCACGCGGGTTTTATTCCCGAATGTTTCGTCGCAAAATCAAAAAACGGATATCCCGTTCCCCCCGCCTCACACGCTTCCTTAAGACCCTGCTTTACTGTTTCAAAAACTTCCTTGGATATTATGGTGTTGGATTCATCAGATATATCAGACTTATCTGAGTTATCCGATTTATCTGATGGAGTCTGACCCCTAACAATTTTAGGGCTTATCAAATAACCCCCATTAGCGATAACACTCGTCATCTGATTAACCTGAATAGGTGTGGTTAGAACATCTCCCTGCCCAATAGCAGTTATGTAACTATCTCCGATATACCACGGTTCGTCTTTTACTTCTTTTTTCCATAACGGGTCCGGTATTATACCTTTTTCCTCGTCATCAAAGCCTATTCCCGTTTCTGAACCAAGACCAAATTTTTTAGCCCAAGAAGCGAGCTTCTCAGGACCAAGATTGTTGGCAAAATCCGAGTAACCCCCCACAACTTTATAAAAAAAGGTGTCCGCCGATTCGGCTAGCGCTCTAATTATATTAACCTCACCGTGGCCCGCGGGATTCCAATCTCTATAAACAAAACTTCCCACATTTATAGCGCCGGGGGCTAGCACTTTTGTATCTGCCGTTACCACACCCTCTTCCAAAACCGCGCTTGCCGTAACAATCTTAAAAACCGAGCCGGGAGGGTATTGTCCCAACAAAGCGCGGTTAAACATAGGGTGTAAAGGATCGGAAACTATTTTATTATAGTCCGCAGAAGAAATTCCCCTTGAAAAAAGGTTAGGGTTAAAAGAAGGAAGACTAACTAAAGCTAAAATCTCCCCATTTTTAGGGTTTTGCGCAACCACCACGCCGCCCGTAGCTCCCGTTTCTTCCACCGCCTTTTTAAGCGCTTCGTAAGATTTAAGTTGAAGGTCTAAATCTATACTTATAGTTAAGTCTTTGCCATTAACAGGCTCCTTTCGAGCAATCTCTCGTAAAATACTACCTTTAGCGTCGTATTCATATAACAGACTGCCATGGCTCCCGCGCAAATATATGTCGTAAAATTTTTCCACGCCAATAACCCCCACCCGATCATCCGCTTCAGAGGAAATAAAAGAAACATAGCCCAATAAGTGCGCTAATTCCTCCGGATACAAATAATCTCTCTGGGGAGCCGTTTCCACCGCCACAGCGAAACTACCAAAAAACCCCGCTTCTATTTTAATCGCTGTATCCCGATTCACATTTCCAAAAATTGTAAACTCCCCAACACTCACAGGACTTGAAGTATCTATAAAAATGGAGAGTTTTTTAATAATTTCGGAATAATTGGAAACATTTTTGTTAATCTTAATATTAAACGAGGGCGAATTCTGCGCCAGAATACGACCCTCTCTGTCTTTAATAACCCCCCGATAGGCTTTTAAAACTTCCGCGCGTATTCTGTTCTCGTCCGAAACAGTCTCATAATAGGAACCCTTCACAATTTGCAGAACAAACAAACGGGATATCAAAAAAATTAAGCTCGCTACCGCTAAACTAATAAAAAAAACGCCTCGCCACACTCTTTCTTGCGAAGAGAACCTATCATTTTTTATTAAAGGTTGTTTTTGTATAGCGTTTAGCTCCATTTTATTAAATCTATATAAGGAGTCTCCTTTGTTAAATTTTGACCTTTGAATTTACTTCAGCTTCCTCCCAAACCCTCCAAACTTCTCGCACAATATATTTATTCCCGGATAAAACATCATAGCAATTACGGACGATATTGTCGCGCAGAGAAAGATGTCTCCAAAACCCACAAAACCTCCAAGTATAATTTGGCTTGCAAGAGTAAGTAAAGACACGATTAAAAACATATTTACTATCTTTTTCCCAAACATACCTAGCGAAAACTGTGTTATGAGAGAAAATAGTGTGAACATAAAGGTAAACCCGCCAAAACGAGTTTCTCCTATAAAATCCATCAATAATCCTGACATAAAAGCGAACTTAACGCCAAAGTTACTGGGGGTAATATAAACAACCGTTAGTACAAAGACTAACACTATATCCAAATAGACGCCAAAGACAGGGAAAGCGCTTGTTTGGAGCAGAGCAAGTATTAAGGCTATGGTTAGTAAAATAAAATATAGTTTCATATTTAAAACGCAAATCTCAAATGTCAAATGTCAAATGTTACGAAGTAAGTTCGCTTCGCGAAGTCACAACTAAAATCTTAAATCTAAAAGGCAATTTTATTACATTTTTAGTTTTGACTTTTGACATGTGGTTTTGAGCTTTGCGTTTTGAGATTTGAGATTACTCTTAGCGATAACAACTCGTTACCCTTATAACCATTATTCCGTTGTATGGGTAATTGTATGTTACCTATCCCCCATCACAAACACCATTTCCAATTTGCGCGGGTTAACCCCCAACTCTACCTCCGCCGACTTTAAAATTTCTTCTTCTTTAAAATTTATTTTCGTAACTCTGCCTATAACAAGTCCTTTAGGAATTAAAAGGTCTTCA
>JAHIUT010000052.1 GCA_018817085.1 Patescibacteria group bacterium
GCGAAGCTTTAGAAGAACATCTTACGGAACTTTTTAATACCGGAAAAGTATCCCATTTCAACGAAGTTAAAAAAAGTCTTCCTCAAGGTATGTTTGGACTTTTAGAGGTTCCTGGAATAGGCGCTAAAACTGCGTTTAAACTCGCCTCTCATTTTAATCTTAATAACGAGAATAAAGCCGTGTCGCAACTTAAAAAATTTGCCGAAATCGGCAAAATAAAAACCCTGCCCGGTTTTGGTGAGGAATCCGAAAACAAAATCTTGCAAAGTATAGAAAAAATGGCAGATAAAGAAGCCCGTTTTCCGTTATATGTGGCGGAAGAAACAGCTTTTAAATTGCTTGATTATTTAAAAAAGTACCCTTATGTCTTAAAAGCGGACCCTTTAGGTTCTTTACGGCGCAAATCCGCCACCGTTGGGGATATAGATATTTCCGTTGCCACTAAAAATTCCCGCGAAGTTATAAATTACTTTGTTAAGTACCCCAAAATTACAAAAATTATCAGCAAAGGAGATATTAAGGCAAGTGTAATAATACTGGGGGATTTTCAAGTAGATATAATGACCCAAAATCCCGATTCGTACGGTTCTTTATTGCAACATTTTACCGGCTCAAAACTTCATAATATCCATTTAAGAAAAGTGGCTTTGGAAAAAGGTCTTTCTTTATCGGAGTATGGTATAAAAAAGGGCCCCCAAACGGTTAAATTTGACACCGAGGAAGGTTTTTACCGCTTTTTGGATATGCAATACATCTCGCCGGAATTGCGGGAGGATTTGGGGGAAATTGAGCTTGCTATAAGAAACAAAATTCCTAATTTATTAACTGTTTCGGATATTAAAGGCGACCTCCAATCTCATACCACTTATAGCGATGGAGAAAACTCTTTTGGTGAAATGACAGCATCTGCCGAAAATTTAGGATATGAATATTTTGGAATTACCGACCATCAAATGAGCCTTTCCACTCATACCGAATCGGATGTTATGCTTGCAATAGAGGCGAGAAGGAAAGAAATTGAACAATATAATAGTTCGCATAAAGGTATGCGAGTACTCTTCGGGTGCGAAATAAATGTTTCTGCCGACAACAAAGTGGTGTACCCAGACAGATTATTAAAAGAGTTTGACTATGCTGTGGGAGCAATTCATACTTCTTTTGGACAGTCCAAAAAGCAAATAACGGAAAGGTTTTTAACTTTAATAAAAAACCCATACATAAAAATTATCGCTCACCCAACCGGACGGCTTATATCAGAAAGAGAAGGTTATAGCGTTGATTGGGAGGTAGTGTTTAAAGCTTGTAAAGAACACAATAAAGTGTTAGAAATAAATGGACAGCCCAGCCGTTTAGACCTTCCAGATTATTTGGTAAAACAGGCGGTACAACAAGGGGTATTGTTATCCACGAACACCGACGCGCATAGTGTGAAGGACTTAAAATTTATGCCTTACGCCGTATCGGTTGCTCGGAGGGGTTGGTGCGAGAAGAAAAATGTGATAAATACATTGTCTTTAAGTGAAATGTTGAAGTTTTTAAATATATAGAATTTTTAATTTCTAATTTAAAATTTTTAATCAATTTGTAATGTATTAATTTTTAAAAATTTAAACATTAAGAATTCAATAAAAATTAAGAATTAAGAATTAAAAATTAATAGAATAAGGAGGTGAATTTAAAATTATGACAACATTATTATCGATTTTCGTTATTATAGTGGCTATAGCTGGGTTAGTATGGTTTACTTACAACAGCCTTATTGTGGCTAAAACCCGCGTTGAAGAATCTTGGAGCGGTATAGATGTTCAATTAAAAAGGAGGTCGGATTTAATTCCTAACCTTATTGAAACGGTTAAAGGGTATGCCACACATGAAAAGAGTATTTTTGAGAGTGTTGCTAACGCCCGAAGCGCAATGTTGGGCGCAAAATCTCCTCAAGAAAAGGCTTCAGCGGACAATGTTCTAACGGGCGCGCTTAAAAGTTTGTTTGCGATTGCCGAGAACTACCCCGACCTTAAAGCCAGCGACAATTTTAGAGAATTGCAAGACGAGCTTTCGGATACCGAAAATAAAATTGCGTACTCAAGGCAGTTTTATAACAGCAATGTTCTAAACTTTAACACTAAAATAAGAGTGTTTCCAACTGTTCTAATTGCCAATATGCTAAAGTTTAAAGAGGCGGAATTTTTTAAGGCAAGCGAGGCGGATAAAAAGGAAGTTAATGTTAAGTTCTGATAAATTTAAATGACTATATATAACCAAATTGATTCTAACAAAAGAAAAACTTGGGTAGTTATGGTTTTGTTTGTGCTTTTAATAACCTTTTTAGGTTTTGTTTTTGGTAAAATCAGTGGGTATGGAAATAGTATGGTTTTCTTTGCTGTTGTTATTTCATCAGTAACTTCCTTTTTTAGCTACTTTTTTTCAGATTCAATAGCTCTTAGTATATCCGGCGCTATTAAAGTGGATAAAAACACGGAACCTAAAGTTTTTAGGATAGTTGAAAACTTGTGCATCGGCGCGGGAATTCCCGCCCCAAAAGTTTATCTCATAAAAGATACCGCAATAAACGCTTTTGCGGTAGGCAGAGACCCCAAACATGCGGCGGTTGTTTTTACCACTGGAGCCGTGGAAAGATTAGAAGACGAGGAATTGGAAGGAGTTGCCGCGCACGAATTATCCCACATCAAAAATTTTGATACCCGTCTTATGGTAATTGTAGTGGTTCTTGTTGGAACGGTTACACTTTTAGCTGATTTTATGGCGCGTTCTATGTTTTACAGAAAAAGAAGCAAGGACGATAGCAATATAGGCGGTGTTTTAATGCTGTTGGCGCTTATTTTGGTGGCGTTAAGCCCTGTAATAGCTTCGTTAATTCAGCTTGCTATATCCCGAAACAGAGAATATCTAGCCGACGCAAGCGGAGCATTATTAACAAGATATCCGGTGGGTCTTGCCGGCGCGTTGGAAAAAATAGCGGAAGATAAGGAACCTTTGGAGGTTGCCAATAAAGCCACCGCTCATTTGTATATTTCAAATCCGCTTAAAAATCAAAAGGGTTCCGTTTCGTGGTTTGCCAATATGTTCAACACGCACCCGCCAATAAATGATAGGATTCAGAGGTTAAGAAGTATGTAAGTTATGTTAAATAAAAAAGAGGTAGAAAAAATTGCGGAGTTGGCAAAAATACCCTTAAAAAGCGAGGAGCTGTCCACTTTTAGTTTACAATTGCCCAAAATTATTTCCTTTGTTGAAAAACTTAAGCAACTTAAAATTAAAGATGTTATGCCTACTTATCAAGTTACGGGCAAGAAAAACGAGTTGCGGAAAGATATTCCTTTTAGAAGTTTGGGCGCGTTGCAGGCTTTGCAAAACTCTAAAATGACTAAGGACAGTTACTTTTTAACTAAGGGGGTTTTTGATGTTAAATAACTTTTTAACCATTCAACAAATTTTAGAAGGTTATAAAAGCAAACTTTTTAGCCCAAAAGAAGTGTTTGATACTTTTTACGACCGGATTAAAAAAAGCGACCCCCTCATAAAATCTTTTATTACGCTTTGTCCAAAAGATTCTTTAAAGATTGGGGGAAACAGCGTTCCTGTTGCGCATAAAGACATTTTTACCACTAAAGATATTAAAACCACGGCGGGTTCAAATATCCTTAAAAACTACATACCGCCCTATAATGCTGTAGTAGTGGAACGATTAAACAAGGAAGGGTTTTTATCTATTGGTAAATTAAATTGTGACGCGTTTGCGCATGGAACAACTGGGGAAAACTCGGATTTTCAGATTACCAAAAATCCGTACGCGCAAGATAGAACACCCGGAGGTTCTTCCAGCGGGTCGGCGGCGGCAGTGTCTGCGGGTTTTATTCCTGTAGCCACGGCAACCGATACCGGGGGAAGTATTCGCTTGCCCGCTAGTTTTACTAATACTGTTGGAATTAAACCAACTTATGGCAGAGTGTCTCGTTATGGGATAATAGCGATGACATCGTCTATGGATTCTATTGGGCATATAACAAAAACGATTTGGGATAATGCGTTTGTGTTAGGCATTACCGCAGGATTTGACGAAAAAGACGCCACAAGTTCTAGAAACGAAAAAGACAATTATTTGAGCGGTATTGAAAAAGGAATTTCCAAATTAAAAATTGGAGTTCCAAAAGAATATATAACTAGTTTGGGTGCTGAATTAAAAGCGCGTTTTGTCCAAAATATAAAAACCCTTGAAAGTTTGGGGGCGGAAATTGTTGAAGTTTCTTTGCCGCACACAGAGTATGCTATAACCGCTTATTACATAATAACACCTTCGGAGATAAGTTCTAATCTTGCCCGTTTTGACGGCATTAGATTTGGGAAAACGAGGGATTATTTTGGAGAAGAGGCTAAAAGGCGAATTATGATGGGCACCTATAGCTTATCTGCGGGTTATTATGAGGATTATTATTTAAAAGCGCAAAAAGTTAGGACTTTGGTTATAAACGATTTCAAAAATGTTTTTGAAAAAGTGGACGCTTTAGTTGCTCCCGTTTTTCCGAGTATCCCTCCCAAACTTGGAGAAAGCATAACCGACCCCGTTAAAATGTATATGATGGATGTTTTAACCGTCCCTGTAAATTTAGCGGGACTGCCCGCTTTATCGGTCCCCGGAGGGTTTGTGGACAATTTGCCTACGGGAATTCAGTTTATTGGAAAGCATTTTAACGAGAAACTTTTGTATAGGGTTGGACGCGCTTTTGAACAGAAAACGAGGTATTGGGAGGTTTTTCCTTCTCATTTAGATTCATTCGGGGTTTAGCTCATTTGTAATTTTATGAAATTAGTTTTTACATTTAAGTTGTGACTTCGCGGAGCGAACTTACTTCGTAACCTTTGACTTTTGAGATTTGAGTTTTGAGATGGATATTATGTACGAACCGGTAATCGGACTTGAAATACATATACAGCTAAATACTAAAAGCAAGATGTTTTGTTCTTGCAGTAATGATATTTGGAAAAAAAGCCCCAATTCTGTAACTTGCCCCACTTGTCTTGGTTTGCCCGGAGCTTTGCCGGTTCCAAACGAATCCGCTATTAGAAAAACCCAGCTTTTGGGTTTGTCCCTTAACTGCAAATTAAATAAAACCTCTTCCTTTGCAAGAAAAAACTATTTTTATCCCGACCTTCCAAAAGGTTATCAGATAACGCAGTTTAGCCAACCTTTGTGCGTTAATGGTTTTTTGAACACCTCTTTTGGCAAAGTGGATATAAGAAGGATACATTTGGAGGAGGATACTGGAAAATCTATGCATACAAAAGAAGGAACTTTGCTTGATTTTAATAAATCTGGCGTACCTTTGGCGGAGTTGGTTACCGAGCCGGATATAAAAAGCGCGGAACAGGCGGTGGAATTAGGAAGGAAAATTAGAGAATTAGCGCGGTCTTTGGGAGTAAGCAATGCCGATATGGAAAAAGGCAATATGCGTCTTGAGCTTAATATCTCTTTAAGAGAAACGGGTTCCCAAGAATTGCCGAAATATCGGGTGGAAATTAAGAACATCAATTCTTTTAGATTTTTAAGAAACGCAATTGTCTACGAGATAGCCAGACAAGAGAAAATCCTAAATGCGGGCAAGGTTGTGGAGCAAGAAACAAGGGGATGGAACGAAAAATCCAAAAAAACGGTGAGTCAGCGAAAGAAAGAGGAGGAATATGATTATCGGTATTTTCCCGAACCGGATATCCCTCAGATGGAGTTTTCCGATTCTTATATTGCGAACCTAAAGAAAGATTTGTCAAAAACTATGTCAGGCAAAGCGGAAAATGTCCCCGAAGGTTTTTTAAGCGAACCTAAAGAATTAAAAGAAAAAGTGGAATATTTTATAACGGACGAGAAGGAATTGTCCAAAATAATTAACAAAATTATTGCCGAAAATCCAAATCCTGTTTTGGATTATAAAGCGGGGAAGCAAGGAGTTTTGCAATTTCTGATAGGTTGTGTAATGAAAGAAACTCAAGGCAAAGCCGACCCAAAGGTGTGTTCGGCGATTTTCCTAAATCTGCTATAATACCTTTGTGGAATATAACGAAAAGGTTTTACAGGACCCTCAATACGAATTTATTACCGACCAAGAAAGTCTCAAAAAAGCAATTTCCAAAGATCTGGCAAAAAGAGATATTATTGCGATAGATACCGAAGGCACCTCTATTGACCCTTACGCAAACAAACTTCTTTTATTGCAAATTGGTACCCCGGAAAAAGCGTATATAATTGATGCGCGAAAAATTAAAGATTTTTCGGGGGTAAAAAAACTTTTAGAAGACCCCAAAAAACTTAAACTTACCCAAAACGGAAAGTTTGATTACGAGGTTATAAAAGTGAGTTTGGGCATTGCTATGAAAAATATTTACGACACAATGTTGGCGGAAGCTTTGCTAAATGCTGGCATAAGCGCGGGTTCTAGGTTAAGTTCTTTGAAACTTCTTTCTAAAAAATATTTGGATGTGGATTTGAAAAAGGAGATAAGGGAAAGTTTTATTACAGGAGGTAGAGTAACAAAAGACCAACTTGAATATGCGGCGATGGATGTTTTAGTACTTTTTCCTATTTTTGCCAAACAATACGCAAAAATTAAAGAGAACTCGTTAACGAAAACGGCTAAACTTGAATTTGCTGTTTTGCCGGTTGTGGGTGAAATGGAACTTAGAGGCACCAATATAGATGTAGATAAATGGCGTAGAAATTTGCGGGATTTTAGAGCAAAAAGAGATGGTTTAGCAAACAATTTACAAAACGAGATTCGGCCTTTGTATAAAAATAATCAAGCAGATTTATTTGGCAATATGGGAAGCGCTATTAACTTAAATAGCCAAAAACAATTAATGGAACTTTTTAATGATAAGCTGGGTTTGGATTTTCCCTCAACAGGCGTGGCTATTTTGCAAAAATCCTCCCACCCAATTGCAAAAATGTTGTTGGAATATCGGGGGTACGAGAAACTGCTATCCGCTTTTGGCGAGAATATGATTTCTAAAATAAACAAAAAAACTAAAAGATTGCACCCCGATTTTTTTCAATTGGGCGCTTCCACAGGCAGGTTTTCGTGTTCTAATCCCAATTTACAACAAATACCACGAGACGCCACTTTTAGGTCGTGTTTTTCCGCAAGTAAAGGATATAAATTAGTTAACGCCGATTATTCCCAAGCGGAGTTACGAATTTTGGCGGAGTATAGCAAAGACCCCGCTTTCGTAAGGGCGTACAAAGAAAACGCCGATTTGCATACCCTAACCGCAAGCCAAATGTATAATGTTCCGTTTGAGAAGGTAACCAAAGAAATGCGTCAGGCTACAAAAACAATCAACTTTGGTCTTATGTATGGCAGAGGAGCGGTGTCTATCGGGGCGCAAATAGGGATTTCTTCAGACGAGGCGAAAAAACTTTTGGAAAAATATTTTGCAACTTACGCCGGGGTTAAAAGATGGCTTGACAAAGTGGCAAAGGATGGTGTGCAAAAAGGGTATGCCGAAACAATGTTGGGACGTAAACGATGGTTTGTTTTGCCCGATAAGGCCGACCCAAATTATATTCGCGAGGTAGGCAGTATTGAGAGGGCGGCTAAAAACCATCCCATCCAAGGCACCTGCGCCGATATGACAAAATTGGCTTTAGTTTTTATACAAGAACGGTTTGAAAAAGAGGGTATTAAAGGTGGTATTGTCCATACAGTCCACGATGAAATAGTTTCTGAAGTTGTGGAGGAACAAGCGGAATTCGTGGCTAAAATCCAACAAGAAGAAATGGAAAGAGCGGGGAGGAATTTTTTAAAAGAAGTGCCTGCCGTTGCGGAAGCGGTAGTTTCCGATGTGTGGGAACATTAGAACAAAATGTCAAAACTCAAATGTCAAATGTCAAAACTTCAAGTTAAAACCTTGTTAGTGACTACTCACAGTTATTGACACAGTGTTATTGTGATACCGAGCTTTAGCGAGGGACAAGACTCGCAATGACGAGAGTTACCAACCATTCGTTTGTGTCAGTAACTATGAATAGTTGCATACAACAAGATAACATTGTATTTATGTGTTAGAATTTAACTATGATAATATGCCAACGGTGTCAAAAACGGCCTGCGGAAATACAAACTACCCAAACTATTGAAGGTCGCCAAGTTTATGTTGCTTTGTGTAGAATATGTTTTGATGAGTTGCAAAAAACTGCGGCGGATACTTCTATTCTGGACAAATTCGGCAAAGATTTAACGCAACTTGCCAAAGACGATAAACTTGACCCGGTAATAGGCAGGGAAGAAGAAATAAAAAGGGTAATTCACATTTTATCTCGCAGGACAAAAAATAATCCTGTTCTTATCGGCGACCCGGGAGTTGGAAAAACTGCTATAGTTGAAGGTTTAGCGCAAAAAATAACCGCTGGTCAAGTTCCCGAAACATTGCGGGGAAAACGAGTGGTTGCTTTAGATATGGCTTCAATAATCGCAGGTACTTCTCACAGAGGTCAATTTGAGGATAGGCTTAAAAAAATACTGGACGAAGTAATAAAAGCGCAAGGGCAGATTATTCTTTTTATAGACGAACTGCATACAGTGGTGGGAGCGGGCGCGGCAGAGGGCGCTATAGACGCGGCTAATATGTTAAAGCCGTCTCTTGCCAGAGGCGAGCTCCAACTGGTTGGGGCAACTACTTTGGATGACTATAGAAGGAGAATTGAAAGAGATGCCGCGCTAGAACGTAGGTTTCAGCCTGTAATAGTAAACGAACCTACTTTTTTGGAGACTTTGGACATATTAAACGGGCTTAAAATCCGGTACGAAAAACATCATCAAATAGTGTATTCAAAAGAGGCTATAAAAGCTGCGGTTGAGTTTTCCGACCGCTATATTTCTGATAGGTTTTTGCCGGATAAAGCAATAGATTTAATAGACGAAGCTGGCGCTGAAGTTAGATTATCCGCGGTAAGGGAACCAGAGAACTTAAAGCAGGTTGAAAGAGAGCTTTTGCAAATAAAACAGGACTTAACCAAAGAGGGGGCGGATACGGTTAAGTTAAATGTTAAATTGGAAGACCTTAATAAGGTAAAAAAGGAACTTACTGAAATTTGGACTAAAACTAAACTTGAGGAAATACCTGTTGTTAAAAGGGAAGATATTGCGCGAATAGTGTCGCGCGCCACAAGAATTCCGCTTGAGGAGCTTACGATGGAGGAAAGAGAAAAACTTTTGCATCTGGAAGATAGAATTCATACTCGCATAGTTAATCAGGAAGAGGCGGTTAAGGTGGTATCTGAAGCTATTAGAAGAGCTAGAGCGGGGTTAAAAGACCCCAAAAGACCTATTGGGAGTTTTATATTTTTGGGCCCCACTGGGGTTGGAAAAAGCGAGTTAACTAAAGCTTTAGCGGAGGTTTTATATGGTGATGAAGATTTAATGATAAGGCTTGATATGAGTGAGTATATGGAAAAACATACGGTTTCAAGAATGATTGGTTCTCCTCCGGGATATGTGGGTTATGACGAGGCGGGGCAGTTAACAGAGATTGTTAGAAGAAAACCTTTTTCCATAATTTTGTTTGATGAACTGGAAAAAGCGCATCCTGAAGTTTTTAATATCCTTTTGCAGATTATGGAAGATGGGCGGTTAACCGACGCGCATGGCAGAACGGTTGATTTTAAGAACACTATTTTGGTTATGACCTCCAATGTAGGTTCCGATGTAATTAATAAAACTACCCAGTTGGGTTTTGCGCAGGGGTCTAGCGAAGACAATAAAGGGGATTCCTATGAAGTTTTAAAGGATAAACTTATGGGAGTATTAAAAAATGCTTTTAAGCCAGAATTTTTAAATCGTGTGGATGAAATAGTGGTGTTTAAGCCTTTAGGAAGGTTGGAGATACGAAAAATTGTGGATTTACAACTTCTAAAAACAGAAAAACTTTTAAACGAACAGGAAATTAATTTAGAAGTAACCGTTAAAGCCCGTGATTATATAGCTAAGGAGGGATTTGACCCTAATTTAGGGGCAAGACCGATAAGGCGGTTTATTCAAAATCAATTGGAGAACCGGGTTTCGGAAAAGGTTATTAGAAACGAAGTTGTGGGGGGGGATGTTGTTTTGGTGGATGTTAAAAATAATAATCTTATTATTGAAGTTAAATCTCAAGTTCCAGCAAGGGTATAATTATATTATTGAACAAAATTTATTCATCTGATATTATCACCTGATTATGAAAGACAAGTACGAAATTAACATAGGGGATATAGTAAAGGTTTATTACAAAATAAAAGAAGGGGACAAAGAGCGTATTCAGCCTTTTGAGGGTGTAGTAATAGCTAAAAAGGGCGCGGGGGTGTCCAAAACTTTTATGGTTAGAAAAATTGGGGCCGCTAAAGTGGGTGTGGAGAGAATTTTTCCTTTTCATTCTCCGAATATAGAGAAAGTAGAAGTGGTAAAAAGCCAAAAGGTGAGGCGAGCAAAGTTATATTACATTCGCGATAAAAATGTCTTACAGCCTTGATATTGGTAAAACGGGTGAAGAGACAGCCAAGAAGTATTTGGAGAGTACGGGTTATACGATAATAGAGGAACGGTTTAGGAGCAAAAGATGGGGTGAGTTGGATTTAGTATGTGTTAAAGGGTCGCTTTTGGTTTTTGTGGAGGTAAAAACGAGGGCATCTCCAAATTTTGGCAATCCTGCGGAAGCGGTTGGTTACTACAAACAACGGGCTTTAAAAAGGGCAGCCTTGTACTATTGCAAAACTCATCCTAATTGTAGTAAAAGTTTAAGAATGGATGTTATAGCCATTACTAATTTTGATGACGGAAAAAATCTTTGCGAAATTAAACATTATAAAAACGCTTTTTAGCAAGAATAGACTTTTGGCATTTAGCGTTTTGTTTTTTATTGGCGCAGTCATTGTTGCTTTAGCGCTTATTTTTGGTAGCAAATCTTCTGTTAAAGAGTCCTCTCCAGTTCCAGTTATTGAAGAAGTGGAAGAAAACCCTATTTCTCATACGGAGCAGGTTGTTGTGGCTAACGAACCTGTTCTTAAACCGCATTTGGAAGTTCTCAATCCTTCCGAGCTTTTTAATGTGCTTGTCCTTGGCATAGATAGAAGATATCAAACGCAAGAATCTTACCGAACGGATATAATGCTGATTGTTACGGTTAATCCCAAACTTAACAAAATTGTTTTAACTTCTATCCCTCGCGATTTGTGGGCGGGGGATATGAAAATAAACGGGGTATATGTAACTTATGGGTATGACGCTATGAAAGAGGAAATAAAAAAAATAACCGGGCAGGAGGTGGACAGATTTATCCGTGTGGATTTTGACGCTTTGGCTTGGGTAGTGGATGCTATGGGAGGAGTGGATGTAGATGTGGAAAGAGGTTTTACCGATAGCCAATATCCAAACGATAGGCAGGGAGACGCTAATGAAGGCATAACAGTAGATTTTAATGCGGGGGTAACGCATATGGATGGGGAAACCGCTTTAATTTTTTCAAGAAGCAGAAAAGGAGACAATGGCGAAGGAAGCGATTTTGCGCGAATGCGAAGACAGCAAGTTTTATTAAAGAATATGCCAAGTTCGTTTTTAGAAACCGCGCCTAAAAACATTTTTAATCCGTTTGTTTTGCAAAATTTTTATGAGCTAATTACCCAGCACATAAAGACGGATATGAATATTAAGGATATGGGTGTAGTTTATGATTTATTAAAAGACAGGGGCAAATATACGGTAGAACATTTTGTTGTGGACTATGAGTATTTGGTTAATCCTCCGATTGAGGATTATGGGCAATGGGTGGTAATACCAAAGGATGGGGATTATACCCCAATTCATACAAAAATAAATTCTCTCTTGCAGTAGAGAGAAGCGGGATGAGTTGGTTTTTTGTAGTAGCGACCCTTGTGGTCGCCAATTCCATCTTTTGTAGTTGCGGCATCATAAACCGCCAATGAATTAGAGAAAGGAGATTTTCTGTGAGGCAATATCTAGATGTAATGCAAAGGATTTTGGATGAGGGGGTTAGGAAAGGAGATAGAACGGGAACAGGAACTTTGTCAATCTTTGCCCCGCAAATGCGTTTTGATTTGTCAGACGGTTTTCCTCTTGTAACTACCAAGAGAGTTAATTTAAGAGCGATTATTTTTGAGCTTTTGTGGTTTTTACAAGGAAGTACCAATGTCAAAACTCTTCAAGAGAGAGGAGTCCATATTTGGGATGAGTGGGCGGATGAGAGAGGGGAACTAGGTCCTGTTTATGGGTATCAATGGCGTTCGTGGTCCTGCCCTAATGGGGAAAGTGTGGATCAAATATCATCTGTGGTAAATGCTATTAGGACCAACCCAGATTCCCGTCGCTTGGTTGTTAGCGCGTGGAATGTTGCGGAAATTGACAAAATGGCTCTGCCTCCTTGCCACACTCTGTTTCAGTTTTATGTGGCAGATAGAAAATTGTCTTGCGTTTTGCATCAACGTTCCGCAGACTGGTTTTTGGGAGTGCCGTTTAATATTGCTTCATATTCGTTGTTAACAATGCTGATGGCGCAAGTATGCAATCTTGGTTTGGGAGAGTTTGTTCACAATTTTGGAGACGCGCATTTGTATTCAAACCACTTGGACCAAGCGTGTTTGCAACTGACGAGAGTCCCTCGCCCGTTGCCTGTAATGGCGCTTAATTCAGATGTTATGGACATTTTTGGATTTAAGTATGAGGACTTTGATTTGAGAGGTTATGATCCTTATCCCGCAATTCGCGCTCCGATTGCGGTATAGGCAAAATTCGCCTTGGTTTTTTCTTTTGAGAAAGCCAAGGCGAAACCATCTAACACCGGGTGTTGGATATTTATGACATTTGTGCTATAAAAGTAATAATGCCCTATCGTCGTTTCCCCCATCAAAAAGATGGGATATATCATATCTATAACCGTAGTATTGCGAACCAGCCAGTTTTTGTTAATTTTTCTAATTTCCAAAGATGTTTGGATACAATTAATTATTATCGTTTCCATAAACCTAAAATGAGCTACTCTTGTTTTTCTAAACTAACCCTTGTCAACAGAAAGAGATTTTTGGAGGAGTTAAATATTTTAGGGAACAAACAAGTTGAGATATACGCCTTTTGTTTAATGCCCACACATTTCCATTTATTACTTCGTGAAGTGAGGGATAACGGGATATCGGATTTTATGCGTATTTTTCAAAATAGTTACGCAAAATACTTTAATAAAAAAACGGGACGCTTTGGCGCGGTGTTTCAAAGTATGTATAAATCCGAAACTATTTATGATAATAACAGTATTGTTAATGTTATTAAGTATATTCATAATAATCCTAAATCTTTAAATTATATTAGGACGGAGAAGGATTTAAAAAATTATTTGTGGGGTTCTTTGCCAGATTATTTAAATTCAAGAAAGTCCAGTTTTATTGCAAAGGACAGCGTATTAGCTTCTTTGGAAGGTGTTTTTGAGGATATTGCGAAGAATAAATGGTTCTATTGACATAAATATCTAACACCCGGTGTTAGATATCTGGATTATGAGGTGTTTTCCAATGATCCTTTTGTTCTAATCTCTTCTTAATTGTTTTTCTAACACAGTCTTCAAAATTTATATTTTGGGTATTACAGAAAGCGAGTATGAGATTAAGAAGATCTCCAATTTCCTCAGGTATTGGGTCAGTTTTTTTTAAGGATTTCCTATAGCCAGGATGTTCTGCCAACCAACGTCCCGCTAATTCCCCTAGCTCCTCAACCATAGCTATGATTAACAATGTGGGTTCTGTTTTCCACTCATTATGTTTGTATAATTCCTTAACCTCTTGTTGTATTTTAGGATAAGTTTTTTTAGACATAGAGATATCTTTTGAATGTCTATTAGAGAAGGACTTATTTAACACCCGATGTTGGATTGTCCGCGCATTGTGAGGCCGGAGAGGATCGAACTCTCGACATCCTGCTTAAAAGGCAGGCGCTCTACCACTGAGCTACGGCCCCAATTTAATTTAGTCCTAAGTTTATTTTAACAAGCAATATTCAGCTCATTCTGCTCCGCCGTCGCTCACGCTTTGGCGGACTAATTCGCGTAAGCTCAAACTTCGCAAGCTCGTTCTCGCTAACCGCTCATTGAGCACTGATATACGGCCCCAATTATTTTACCTATGTGATTTTACCAATAAAAAGTTTATTTGAAAAGCTGTAAAATTTGACTTTTGCCCTCGAAAGATTTATCGTTTGTGGATTATGGATATTAGGAATGTTGCTATTATTGCGCATGTTGACCACGGAAAGACCACTCTTGTAGATGGTCTTTTAAAGCAATCCAAAACTTTTAGGGAAAACGAAGCCGAAATGAACCAGACTTTAATATTGGATTCAAACGACCAAGAACGGGAACGGGGTATTACCATTTTAGCCAAAAATACCGCTATAATTTATAAAAACACTAAAATAAATATAGTAGATACTCCGGGACATGCGGATTTTAGCGGCGAAGTGGAACGGACTTTAAATATGGCGGACGGCGCAATTTTAGTTATTGACGCGCAGGAGGGAACAATGCCTCAAACTAAATTTGTGCTAAAAAAAGCTTTTGAGTTGGGTTTAAAGCTGATTGTTGTTATAAATAAAATAGACAAAAGATATGCTAATGTTCCAAAATCCCTTAATGAAACCTATGATTTGTTTTTAAATTTAGCCCAAACTGACGACCAATTAAATTTTCCGGTATTTTACGCAATCGGTC
Source organism: Patescibacteria group bacterium (assembly GCA_018817085.1). Classification (NCBI taxonomy): domain Bacteria; species Patescibacteria group bacterium. The sequence goes on from JAHIUT010000052.1 coordinate 14,752, forward strand.
GCGAAGGAAAAGCGTGGGAAAAAATACCGGAGGATTTTAATGAAAGCGCAGACTTAACCCCAATTTTTGAAGCGATTTTAAAATATGTGCCCGCTCCCAAAGTTTCTTTTAACGAACCTTTCCAACTGCTTGTTGCCTCTTTAGATTGGGATTCTTTTAAAGGTAAATATTCTGTTGGAAGAATTATGCGAGGTAATGCAAAAAAAGGTCTTGAAGTGGCGCTTATTAGCGATAAAGGAATAGTGGAGGAATCGCAAATTGAACATATTTACGCAAATTTAGGTCTTAAACGGGTTGAAGTGGACACAGCAATAGCAGGAGATATTGTGGCAATAACCGGGATTAAAAATTCAGGTATAGGCGATACCATTGCGGATGCAAGTAGCCCCGAAAGTTTGCCTAGAATAGCAATTGAAGAACCCACCTTAAAAATTTCCGTGTCAGCAAACACTTCTCCTTTTGCGGGACGGGAGGGCAAATTTTGCACAAGCCGTCAACTTTTGGAACGGATAAAAAAAGAGCTGGCCACCAATGTCTCTTTAAAATTAGAAATGGGAATTCAAGGAGATTTTATTCTTTTTGGCAGAGGAGAACTCCATTTGTCGGTTTTTATAGAAAATTTGAGAAGGGAAGGTTACGAACTTCAGGTTTCAAGACCGCAAGTGGTTACAAGAGAAATTGATGGTAAGACTATGGAACCAGTAGAAGAGTTAACTGTGGATGTACCGCCCGAATATACTCAAGCTGTAATAAGCGAAGTTATACGAAGGAGAGCTGTTTTAATTTCTCAATCCGATAATAGCGATGGGAGTATGCGGATAGTTTTTGAGATAACCACAAGAGGGTTACTTGGTTTAAGAGGAACTCTTTTAACATTGTCCAAAGGAACGGCGATAACTAACTCTTATTTTATAAAAAACCAACCTTTGGGCGCTAACTTTTCAAAATTAAGAAGAGGGGTTCTTATAGCTTCCGAGGCGGGAAAAGCGCTAACTTATGGACTTAATGTTGCCCAGGGAAGGGGAATAACTTTTATTGGTCCCGGGGTGGATGTTTATTCCGGAATGATTATTGGGCTTAATTCAAGGGAAGGGGATATAGAAATAAATGTTTGCAAAGAGAAAAAGCAAACCAATGTTAGGTCAAGCACAGCGGACATTGCGGTTATACTGACTCCTCCTACAATTATGAGTTTAGAGCAGAATATGGAATTTTTGGAAGAAGAGGAACTTTTGGAGGTAACGCCCAAAAGTTTAAGGTTGAGGAAGAAGATTTTGGACCCCACAAAACGTCGTCGCTCCCAAAAAAGTGTAGTTTAAAAACTACTGTGACCCCGGCGGGATTTGAACCCGCGATCTCTTGGATGAAAACCAAGTATCCTAAACCGCTAGACGACGGGGCCGATATTATGATTTTACCAATAAATCCCCCGTTTGAAAACCCCCTAGTTAAAAATGGTATAATGACAACGGAGGATGGAAATGTCCACAAAGTTTGAAAATATTTATAAAAAAACCATTGAGCTGGGGTTGAAGGATAAACCTAGAATAAACAAGCAGGAACTTTTGTCCTTAGCAAATTCGCTCGGCTTAAAAAATTATATCCAGAAATCTAAAGAAACTGGAGAGCATATTGTCCTTGCAGGGAACTTAAATGGACGAAAAGTAATTTTTAAAGCAAATATAAATCCAACTTTTACCAGCAGAACTCTTACAGAAATTTATATTCTCGCCAAGTTAAATGGAAAATTAAATAGCGAGTTTGTTGTTCCCAAGATTATAAATTTTGATTTAACAGATAATAAATATCTGTGGTTAATTACTGAAAAATTTCCCGAAAAGTTTGTTGATGGAAAAACGCCTGAAGGAGCTGAAATACTCTCCAAAGCTACATTAGCGGTGATTAGAAGCAATATAAGTATTCCGCATAAGGATACTCCGCGTTTGGAAAAAATAAAAGAAGGGAAACAACAAGAGCTTTTGCAGGTGGTTATTGATTTAGCTTATGAATGGAAAAAGGAATTTGACCATAATATTGATAAATTGGGGAGTGTGTTAAGTAAATATCCTCTAAAAGATTTTCCCACCGCGTGTGTCCACGGAGATTTAGTCCACAGACATATTCTTGATTTGGAGGGGAAATTTGCGATTATAGACTGGGAACTTGCGGGAGGAGCGTACTTCTGGGGTTATGAGCCCGCTTATATCTATCATCGTCTTTTTACCCGAGATGGAACGGAAAACACGGCAAACCATTATAAGAAATGTTTTTTGGATGGTTTAAATGAAAAAGAATTGCTTCTTTTTCAAAAAACTTTTAAGCCCATGCTTGCGCAAAGAGTGATAGGGGGATATAAGGATTATGAAAAAGGTTCTAGGGAATATAGTCTGAATGTGAAATTGGAGAAAGAGATTGTCCCATAGACTAAGGTTTCTCCTTTGCAAAGGAGAAACCTTTGTTAGGAAGATACTCTTGCAAATAAGAAAGAACTTGCGTAATCTTAAATATAGAAGGGGGTGTTTTTATGAAAAAGATACTTTTCGTTGAAGACGATGCTTCTTTGTATAGAATGTACTCCACTGAATTGGAGCTTGGAGGTTATAAGGTAGTGTGGGAAAGTAATGGTGGTAACGCCTGTTCTAAAGCGCAATCCGAATCTCCCGACCTTATTTTGCTTGATATAATGCTTCCAGAAATGGATGGCATAACTATTCTGCAAAATCTAAAATCCTCCGATATTACAAAAGATATTCCTGTTTTTGTTCTTACTAATTTTGGAGATGAGGAAAATATTAAAAAGGCGTTGGAAGGGGGCGCTGAAGATTTTATCCTAAAGTATAAAATAGTTCCTTCGGAGCTTGCGCAAAAGGTGGACACCTTTTTTAATACCGATTCTAGCAAAGGCGTTTCTTTAACTTAAATCAGATATGGACGATAATAACGATTATAAAAAAGCTATAACTGAAATAGTTCAAAAGCAAATTGTTGTATTGGGTCCCGATATAGCCATTTTAAAAGCTAAAAATATTGAAGGACTTGAAGTTAACGATAAGGGAGAAGCTACAGGATTTAAAGGAAACCCTAAAGAAATTCTGCAGGGAATTGTTGACGAGTATCTATCTTTGTCCGGGCTAGTTTTTAGGAATGTGCTAGCGCCGATTTTAAAAAAGTATCCGGAAATACTTGTTAATGTTATTCAGTAAAATGATAGAAACTATTACGATTATAAAAGGACCAACTATAGGAGACGGGATGCTTTTTATCACCATTAATTTAGTGTCTTTTCTGATTTGCTTAATGTTTATTTTAAGAATAGGTACTGGAAAACTTGCTATTCCGATGTTTTTTATTGGTCTTGGGTTTTTGCTTTCGGCGATATTTCCTCTGCTTTTTGGAATTGAACAGTTGTGGATTGTGCCTTTAATTGAAAGCCTTTTTGTATTTTTAGGTGTTATTATTTTTATGAAGATATTAGGTGTTTTTGAACTGATTTCAAAGAAAAAGTGATTTATGGTAACTGCCCAAGTGTTTTTTCCTCCTGAATTCTTACTTGCCCTTATTGTTTTTGCTATGTCTGCGGTATCTTTAGCGTGTCTTCTATTCGCGCGGTATTCCGAGATAAAAAACCAAACCTTGAAAGAAGAATTTGAAAAAAGACACAAACTTTTTTTGCGTAAATTGTACGAATTATCCGTGCTTCAGGAAATTGGCAAACGGATTGGTTACTCTTTAAATATCCAAAAAATTTGCGAAATTATTACCAGTTCCATTGGCGATTTAGTTAAACACTCCGCGGTATCTTATGCGGTTTTGGATGACAATAAACTGACATTTCGTGTTCGTCTAGAAGAAGCGGTGGACGATACCTTTGTTTCGGATGTTAAAAGCGCGGTTTTTGAATCGTTATCCTGTTTGCTTGGCAGAAATATGGCTGGAATAAAAATAGACGAGGGTATCTCCGGGGCTGTTGTTGGAGATTTTCCCGATAAAAAACTAGCTTCTTTTTTTAATGTGCCTTTGTATGCGCAGAACAAAGTGGTTGGGATTATTAATATTTCTTCTACTGTAAGTAAAATGTATGCTAAAGGAGAAGACGCGCTTGTTTTGTACAAACTTTCAGAGCAGGCTTCTATTGCGGTAACAAAACTTCAGGAGGTTTTGGATTCGGAAAAAAGCAAACTTGAAATTATGGTGGAAAGTTTGGCGGATGGAGTTTTTTATGTAGACAAGGAAATGCGACTTTTGGTTATTAACAAATCCGCCAAAAATATGCTAAAAATTGAGTCTTTGGGGGATATAAATATTTTGGATATTTCAAATGTGTTTCCTGATAATTTTAGTTTTAATGACAAACTTTCAGAGTCCCTTAAACTAGAAAAGGATTTAGTCTCGCCCGAACTTATTTTAAACGACCGTTATTTTAAAGTTATATTCACTCCCGTAAAAAGCGAGCAAAATATTTTGGGGGTAGCTGTTCTTATGCAGGATATAAGCGACCACAAGCTTTTGGAAAAAATGAGAAAAGATTTTACTTCTATGATGGTTCACGATTTAAGAGCGCCTTTAAATGTTATGTATGGCACATCAGACCTCCTTGCCAAGCGGTCAAGCGAACTTGAGAAAACAAAACTGGACGAACTTTTGTTTGAAATTAAAAACTCTTCGCATAATATGCTTGGAATAGTTAATGATTTGTTAGATGAAGCGAAAATAGAATCTGGAAAGTTTGTCCCGCAAAAAAGCGAAAACGATATTGCAGACCTTATTAAAGAGCAAGTTACTTTTTTTAAATCTTTGGCGGAAAGGAAGAGCTTGTATTTAAAAACCGAGTTTTCGCAGGAATTTGTAAAGTTTTCTTTTGATAAGGACCAAATTTCTAGAGTTTTGGCAAACCTTATTTCAAACGGAATAAAATTTACCAAAGAAGGTGGGGTAACGGTAAAATTCTCAACAAAGGAAAAGGAGGTTCAAGTTAGCGTTATTGATACGGGATGTGGTATAAATGAAGAACAGAAAGGGCGGTTATTTAATAAGTTTGAGCAGATGCGAAGTCCTGTGGACCCCACCCAAAAGGGAACAGGTTTGGGGCTTGTTATAGCCAAAGGAATTGTGGAAGCTCATAACGGCAAAATGTGGGTTGAAAGCGACGGTAAGAGTGGCGCAAGTTTTAATTTTAC
>JAHIUT010000053.1 GCA_018817085.1 Patescibacteria group bacterium
CGTGATAAAGTCCTTGACACTGTCCAAAAGCAAGTGTACAAGTAATCGTATTAGTACGCTTTTTAAAATTGTTATCATTAGAAGCTTAAATAAATGCGAGTATCCTTAAATCCAGCCGGGTCAAAATTTTCTTTGCCCAATTTGTCTAGTGTACAGCTAGATTCTTTTAGTTGGTTTTTAAAGGAAGGTATTAATGAAATTTTGGACGAAATTTCTTCCATTGAAGATTATACCGGCAGGAATTGGGAACTTAACTTTTCAAAATCCAGAATTGCAAAATCCACAATCACAATTGAACAGGCTATAGAAAAAGGCGCCACTTACAGCGCTTCTTGGTTTTTAACAGCAACTCTTAAAGATAAGTCCGCTAACCAAGAAAAGTCTCAAGAAATATATGTGGGGGAAATTCCCATGATAACTCCCAAGGGAACTTTTATTATTAACGGTATTGAAAAAGTTGTGGTTTCACAACTAACACGCTCTTATGGCGTGTTTTTTGTTTCAACAACAGACGCCACCACCGGAAAGGTTTTAGGGGGCGCCAAGATTTTACCTAAAAATGGCGCTTGGCTTGAGTTTGAAACGGCAAAAAGCGGAGTTATAACTGTTAAAATAGATAGAAAACGAAAAATTGCCGCAACCACGCTTCTTAGAGTTTTTGGCACCACGGACGATGCTCAAATCAGCAAAACTTTTGGAGATTTCATAGAAACAACCTTAAATAAAGATTTGGCAAAATCTTATAACGAGGCTTTGCTTGAAATTTATAAAAAAATGAGACCCGGCGAACCGTTGGTTTTGGAGAATGCCAAAGCTTTAGTTGAAAACATATTTTTTAACCCGCGTAGGTACAGTCTTGGAAAAGTGGGTCGCTTTAAATTAAATCAAAGGTTTGGTTTTACCACTCCCAACAATAAGGATAACTGGCTTTTAACAAAAGAGGATTTAGTAGCGGTAATAGCAAAAGTGATTGAACTTAATAAAGGTACTTTGGAACCAGACGATATAGACAGCCTTTCAAACAGGAGAGTCCGTTCCGTTGGAGAGCTTTTGCAAATGCAAGTTCGCGTTGGATTTATACAAATGGAGAGAAACATCAAAGAAAGAATGTCTCTTCAGCCTAGGGGCATCTTGTGCGAGCCGCAAACATTAATTTCAACCCGCCCTGTGCAAGCTAGGGTCCATTCTTTTTTCGCTTTAGGGCAACTTTCGCAATACCAAGACCAATCTAACCCATTAACGGGGTTGGACCATTTAAGACGATTATCGGTTTTGGGTCCGGGCGGTCTTTCTAAAGAAAGAGCAAGCTTTTCTGTAAGAGATGTGCATTTTAGCCATTATGGAAGGGTTTGTCCGGTTAGAACTCCGGAAGGTCCCAACATTGGGTTAATAAGTTATCTTTCTTTATTCTCGCGAGTTAACGAATTTGGGTTTTTGGAGACCCCGTATAAAAAACTCGTAAAAGAAAAAAATGACAAGATAAGGGTTACGAACGAGATTGTTTATATGGCTTCTTACGAAGAAGAAAAATACTTTATAGCTGACGCTTCTCCCAAAATAGACAAAAATGGGTATGTGTTAGATAAACTTGTGCCGTTGAGGAAAGGCGGGGAATTTATTATAGGAAACATTGAAATGGCGGAGTATATGGATATAAACCCTCAACAGGTTGTTGGCGTAGCCGCGGCCTTAATTCCTTTTTTGTCAAACGACGATGTAAACAGGGCTCTTATGGGAACGCAACACGCCACGCAAGCAGTACCCTTAATTAAACCCGAAGAACCTTTGGTTGGAACGGGTATAGAATCGGATACAGCTTTAAATGCGGGGGCGGTGGTTATAGCTTCCGAAAACGGAACGGTTGAATATGCCGATGCTTTGGGAGTGGTTGTTAAAACCGCGTCTGGGGAAAAGAAAAAATACGCGCCTTTAAAATTTTCGCAGTCTAATATGGATACCTGTTTTAACCAAAGAGTAGTAGTTAGCGCCGGTGACAAAGTTAAAAAAGGAGAGGTTTTGATGGAAGGCCCCTCATCCAAAAACGGTGTTTTGTCCCTCGGCACTAACTTAAAGGTAGGTTATATGATTTGGGAAGGGTTTAACTATGAGGACTCTATAATTTTATCCGAGAGGGTGGTTAAGGAAGATATTCTTACCTCTATACATATAACCGACCATACGGTGCAGGTTTTAGAAACCAAATTGGGCGCCGAAGAAATTACTCGGGATATTCCCAATGTTTCGGAAGAAGTTTTGAGAAATCTAGACGAAGAAGGAATTGTTGCCATTGGGTCAAAAGTCAAATCAGGCGACATTTTGGTTGGGAAAGTTGCGCCAAAAGGGGAAAGCGAACTTTCTGCCGAAGAACGGTTACTGCGCGCCATATTTGGCGAGAAAGCAAAAGATGTTAAAAACAATTCTTTAACGCTTCCTCATGGGGAATATGGTACTGTTATTGGAGTAAAGAGGATTGTGGCAAGCAATGAAACAGCTTTGCCCAATGGGGTTTTGGAAGAAATAACGGTTTTTATAGCCCAGCAGAGAAAAATAATGGTGGGTGATAAATTGTCGGGACGTCACGGGAACAAGGGAGTAATCGCCAAAATTGTGCCGATTGAGGATATGCCTTGTTTAGAAGACGGGTCTCCTCTTGATATTATTCTTTCCCCCGCCTCGGTTATTGCTCGTATGAATGTAGGCCAACTTCTTGAAGCTCATTTAGCGCAGGTGGCGGAAATTTCCGGCGAGAAATATGATATCCCGGTTTTTACAAAATTTACCGAAGATGATTTAAAAAATTCTCTTAAGAAAGCGGGTTTGCCCGAATCGGGAAAAGTCCGCCTAATAGACGGACGAACAGGCGAATATTTTGACCAAGAAGTGGTTGTGGGTATTGCGTATATACTAAAATTGCACCATTTAGCCGAAGACAAAATGCACGCAAGGTCAATTGGTCCTTATTCTTTAATTACTCAACAACCTCTTGGGGGTAAAGCGCAGTTTGGAGGACAACGTTTTGGAGAGATGGAAGTTTGGGCGCTTGAATCCTACAGCGCCGCCCACATATTAAAGGAGTTGTTGACAATAAAATCGGATGATGTTATTGGTAGAACGCTTGCTTATCGGTCAATTTTGCAAGGAACCGAAATACCCGAAAGCGCCGTGCCTGAATCGTTTAAACTTTTGGTTAGGGAACTAAATGGTCTCGGTTTGAATATTACACCTTTGGGAATGGAAGAAGGCGAGGAAATTCCAAGTAAAGATGCGTTGGAGGAAGCGGTAGATTCTGCTGTTTAACTATGAGGAATTTAACGGAACTTAAATCATTTAATTCATTAAAAATAACTTTAGCTTCTCCGGAAGATATCTTGTCATGGTCTTTTGGAGAAATTACCAAACCCGAGACTATAAACTACCGAACTTTTAGACCGGAAAAAGAGGGGTTATTTGACGAACGTATTTTCGGACCGGTAAAAGATTACGAATGTTATTGCGGAAAGTATAAAAGAATAAGGTATAAAGGAGTTATTTGCGACAAGTGCGGTGTTGAAGTTACTCACTCTCGCGTGAGGCGGGAAAGAATGGGGCATATTGCGTTGGTTTCTCCTGTTGCGCATGTGTGGTTTTTTAGGGGCATACCTTCAAAAATGAGCGCCTTGCTCCAAATATCTCCCAGAAATCTTGAGGCGGTAATATATTTTTCTTCTTTTATAGTAACGGACATTAATTTGGATAAAAAGGTAAGTATCTTGTCAAAAGTTGAGGTTGAAAGAAGTGAATGTTTGGGCAATTTGCAGGATGAAGGCGACAAAAGGATAATTGAGCTTACTAACGAGAGTACTGCCAAAATCAAGGATATTTCTATAAAATCAAAAGAGCAAAAAGATATTGCCCGCGAGGAAGTTCGCTTAAAATATGCAAAAATGATAGCGCAAGTTAGGGAAGAGTTGGTAGTTAAAAAGGAAGAGGCGAGCAAAAAATATGAAATAATTATAAAAAAACTGGAAAGCATTAAAAAGCTTACGATAATGGCGGATATGGAGTATTTGGACTTGTCCGAATATGTGGACGAGTTTTGCGAAGTGGGTATTGGGGCAGAAGCTGTTCTTTCTATTCTAAAGGGTATGGACCTAAACGAGCTTGCTAAAAATCTCCGTAAAAAAATAGAGAAAGCGGAGGGCGTACCTGCGCAGGCAGGACAAAGATTTATAAAACTGATAAAGCGATTAAGAGTAGTGGAAGGGTTTAGACGAGAGAAAATAGACCCTAGTTGGATGATTACAACTCATATTCCTGTTATACCGCCGGATATTCGTCCTATGGTGCAACTTGAAGGTGGAAGATTCGCCACCAGCGATTTAAACGATTTGTACCGAAGAGTAATTAACAGAAACAATCGTCTTAAAAGGCTTTTAGAACTTGGCGCGCCTGAGATTATTGTGCGGAATGAAAAAAGGATGTTGCAAGAAGCGGTGGACGCGCTTATAGATTCTTCAAGACAAAGAACAAAAAGACCTCAAGCGAGAGGTAAAAAGGAATTAAGGTCGCTATCCGACCTTCTTAAAGGCAAACAAGGAAGATTTAGACAAAACCTTCTGGGCAAGAGAGTGGATTATTCGGGTCGCGCGGTTATTGTTGTTGGTCCCGACTTAAAACTTACGGAATGCGGTATTCCAAAAGAGATGGCGTTGGAGCTTTTTAAGCCTTTTGTTCTTAGGGAGGTTTTGGCGCGAGGTTTGGCGCCCAATGTTAAAAGCGCCAAATATGTTCTTGAAGAAAGAAGCGGGGAAATTTGGGATATTTTAGAAGAAGTGGTTAAAGAAAGGCCTATTTTGCTAAACCGCGCCCCCACTTTGTGGCGTTTGGGTATTCAGGCTTTTTACCCCAGACTTATAGACGGCAACGCTATCCAATTGCATCCTTGCGTCTGTGCCGGGTTTAACGCGGACTTTGACGGCGACCAAACGGCTGTTCATGTGCCGTTGTCAAAGAATTGTCTTCGCGAGGCTAAAGAAATATTAATTTCCTCAAATAACCTTCTTAGACCTTCGGACGGGAGTTTAATATCTCTGCCAACTAAAGATATGTTGCTTGGTACTTATTATTTAACGAGTATAGATATAGCAATAGAGAAACATAAGCGAGTTTTTGCCGATACAGACGAAGTGTTGTCGGCATTGGATAATAGGGTGATAAGTATAAGACAAAAGATAGAGGTTTTTATGAATAGCAAAATTCTTGAAACATCCGCCGGGAGGGTGTTGTTTAATAAAGTTTTGCCAAGTTCTTTTAAATACATAAATAGCCCGGTGGCTAAATCGGCTAAAGGCGAAAATTTATCTATGTCTTGGATTATAGAATATTCCATACAAAATGAGAGTGTGGATAAAACGGTAAAACTTATAGACGATATTAAGACGCTTGGTTTTGAATACGCTACCAGATCAGGTCTTTCTTTGGCAATTACCGATTGTACCGAATCGGAAAAACGAGGCGATATTTTGAAAGACGCTTATAAAAAGTCCGAAGATATAGACCAAAACTTCCGGCGGGGACTTATTACAAAGTCCGAGAGTTCAAGTCTTCATATAAGTTTGTGGGTTGAAACTACGGATAAGCTTGACCAAGCTACTTGGGATTCTTTAACGGAGGAAAATCCAATTAAAATGATATTAAATTCGGGAGCGAACAGGGCTTCAAGAGACCAGCTTAAACAAATAAGCGCTATGAAAGGTTTGGTTACCGACCCTATGGGAAAGATTGTGGAAATGCCTATCATAGGAAATTATAAAGAGGGGTTAACCGGGTTTGAGTATTTTGCCGCTTCCCGTGGCGCTAGAAAAGGGTTAACTGACAAAGCTTTAAAAACGGCGGATGCGGGGTATTTAACCAGAAGAATGGTGGATGTTGCGCAAGATGTTATTGTTAGAGAAGATGATTGTGGCGCGGAGGAGGGTAGGAAAGTTAAACTTTCTGAAAAGACAATGTTGGTGTCTTTTGCGGAAAGAATTATTGGAAGATATTTACTGAAAGATATTAAGGATAAGAATAAGATTGTTTATAAAAAAGGTGTTTTGGTAACGGAAGATATTGCAAAAGATATAGAAAAAAGGCAGATTTCCGAGGTGGAAATTCGGTCGCCTTTGGGGTGCGAAACAAGATACGGGATTTGCAGCAAGTGTTATGGCGTGGATTTAATGACGAAAAAGCCGGTAGGCAAGGGTGTTCCTGTAGGTGTTGCGGCGGCGCAATCTATTGGCGAACCGGGCACCCAGCTTACATTAAGAACATTTCATACCGGAGGAATTGCTATTAAAGATATAACGCAAGGTTTGCCGAGAGTAGAGGAATTATTTGAAGCCAGAACTCCCAAAAGTTTGTCGGTAATGACCGAAATTTCCGGTAAAATAAAAGTGCTGGAGGACGGAGACAAAAGGGTTATTGGAGTTAAGCCTAAAAGCGTTAAAGGCGAAATACCGGATGTTATGTATAACATTGACCCGGTGGATGAAATAATTGTAAGAAATGGGGATACGGTTTCGGCGGGAGACGCTTTAACTTTGGGATATTTGGATTTAAGCGCGTTGACGAGCATTGCCGGGATTAAAGAAACTCAAAAGTATATTGTGAACGAAGTTCAAAAAGTGTATTCCTCGCAAGGCGTATCAATAAACGACAAGCATATTGAAGTTATAGTAAGGCAGATGTTTAGCAAACTAATAATAGAAGGTGTGGGGGACACAACCTTTTTGGCGGGCGAAATAGTTACAAGGTCATCTTTTGAGGACGAAAACGAGAGGGTTTTGGCGGAAGGCGGTTCTCCGGCGGAGGCGAGAATTATTTTGCTTGGCATAACCAAGGCCTCGCTTGAAACCGACAGTTTCTTGTCGGCGGCAAGTTTTCAAGAAACAACTAGGATATTAACCGACGCGGCGTCTTGTGGTAAAGTGGATAAACTGTTGGGGCTAAAGGAAAATGTTATAATAGGAAGGCTTATCCCGGTTGGGGATAGAGCAAATTTAGAATGTCCACAATAAATCAATTAATAAGAAAAGGTAGAACGAAAAAAACAAAAAGGACCAAAACCAAGGCTCTGTCCGAGTTTTTTTCGGTGGTTAATAGAAGAAATAGAAAGATTGACGCGCCCTTTAAAAAAGGAGTATGTTTATTAGTTAGAACAACCACCCCCAAAAAGCCGAATTCGGCGTTAAGAAAAATTGCGAGGGTTAGGCTTTCTAACAAAAAAGAGGTTACGGCGTATATTCCCGGCGAGGGGCATAATCTGCAAGAGCACTCGGTGGTTTTGGTAAGAGGGGGTAGAGTAAAAGATTTGCCGGGGGTTAAGTATACTATTGTTAGGGGAACTTTTGATACAGCGGGAGTGGAGGGGCGAAAGAATGAGAGGAGTGGGTATGGAACGAAAAAGCAGAAATGACAAATGACAAAATTCAAATTTTAACAAAGGAGACTCCTTTGAAAAAGGAGTCTCCTTAGATAGCTTTGACTTTGAATTTTAATAATGCCTAGACACAAAAAGATACAAAAGAAAATATTAGAACCGGATCCTTTATATAAATCAAGGGTAGTATCTCGTTTTATAAACAGGATTATGTTAAGCGGAAAAAAATCCACAGCGGAAGGCATTGTGTATTTTGTTCTTGGAAAAATAGGCGAGGACAAAAAAGAGGCGCTAAAAGTTTTTGAAGACGCGGTTAGGAATGTTATGCCCAAAATGGAAGTTAGAAGCAGAAGGGTAGGTGGAGCGACATACCAAATTCCGACCCCATTAAAACACGATCGAAGCGAAGCTTTGGCTATACGATGGATAATAGAAATTTGCCGAAAAAGAAAAGGCAAACCGATGGGGGATAAATTATATGAGGAGATAGTGGCGGCTTCTAAAAATCAAGGGGAGGCGATTAAGAAAAGAGAAGACACCCACAAAATGGCGGACGCCAATCGCGCCTTTGCGCACTTTAAGTGGTAAGTAGTGTTGCCCCAACCCCTAGTACAAGGTCTCTCCTTGTACAAGGAGAGACCTTTGTTTATGGAGCGAGCTGTGGAAATTATAAAGATATTAAATAAACTCCGTCCAAACGCTAAATCCGAGCTTACTTACGCAAGTCCCCTTGAATTTATGATTGCGGTTATCCTCTCCGCGCAAGCAACGGATAAAGGTGTAAATAAAATATCCCCCGCGCTTTTTGAAAGATTTAGGACCGTTTCTGACTACGCAAATGCGGATGTTGACGAGTTGTCCGGTTACATTAAATCCATAAATTATTACAAAACAAAAGCAAGAAGAATCATTCTTGCTTGCAAATTTCTGGTCGCCAATTTTGAGGGAAAGGTTCCAAAGAATATTGATGCGCTGGTAAGAATACCAGGCATTGCGCGAAAAAGCGCCAATGTTATCTCGCAGGAAATTTTTAATTCAGTTGAGGGAATAGTGGTAGATACCCATATAACGCGGGTTTCTCAAAGGTTAGGGTTTACTAAAAGTACGGATGCGATAAAAATAGAAAAGGATTTAATGGCCACTCTTCCTCGCAAGTACTGGAAAGATTATGGCAGGCAAATTGTTCTTCATGGCAGATATATTTGTCTTGCCAAAAATCCAAAATGCAGGGAGTGCCCCATTAACAAACTTTGTCTCACCTGTTGTTCGGTTGGTTATTGACACGGTGTCATTGCGAACCCGAAGGGTGTGGCAATCTTGCCGAGATTTTTGTATTATCAACAATATGATCGCAATTTACGATTTAATAATAATCGGCGCGGGAGCGGCGGGGTGTTCTTCCGCAATATACGCCACAAGATACGCCTTAAAAACGCTTTTAATTGCAGGGGCAATGCCCGGTGGACTTATTACTGAGGCTTTGGAAGTTGAAAACTATCCCGGGTTTTTAAATATAAAAGGAATTGACTTGGCGAATAATTTTCTTGGCCATGCTAAAGCTTTAGGGGTGGAGTATTTGCCCGATACAGTTGTCTCTATCAAAAAAAACTATTCCCCGTCCAAACAGAGTTTTTTAACAACTACCTCCCCCGGCAAAATTTTTGAGTCCAAAGCGGTGATTTTAGCTATGGGAACTAATCACCGAAAGCTAAATATTCCCGGCGAAAAAGAGTTTGAGGGAAAAGGGGTAAGTTACTGCGCTACCTGCGACGCGCCTTTTTTTAAAAATAAAACCGTTGCCGTTATTGGAGGAGGAAATAGCGCAGTTGAGGGCGCGCAAGATGTGGCGGTTCACGCGAGTAAAGTTTATTTAATTTATCGTTCCGAACTTAAAGCGGACCCGCTTTATATTGAAAATCTCAAGGAAAACAAAAAGATTGTGGAGATTGCCAATACTAACATTTTAAAAATTGGTGGTAAAAAATCTGTCCAATATGTTCAATTGGACAAAGAATACAATGGGGGGAACAATCTTTCTGTGGATGGGGTTTTTGTTCAAGCGGGGTATATTCCGGCAAACGAACTGGCAAAATCGCTTAAATGTGAGTTAACTTCTTATGGGTTTGTTAAGGTAAATGCGGCAATGCAAACATCCCTTCCAGAAATATTTTGCGCGGGGGATTTAAATAACGGTTCAAATCAGATGCATCAGCAGGTAACTTCTGCCTCCGAAGGAGCGATAGCCGCGCAAGGGGTGTTTAGACACTTGCGCGGCATGAAG
>JAHIUT010000054.1 GCA_018817085.1 Patescibacteria group bacterium
AACTTTTGAAGTGTCAAAGGTAGATACCGGCACATAAAACTCAAACAAGGAACCTATTAAGTACAGAAATAAGATAAAGGTTTTGACATTTGAGATGTGACTTCGCGAAGCGAACTTATTTTGTAACTTTTGACATTTGACATTTGAGTTTTGAGATTTTAGAAACAAAGACTGCAAAAACACCCCATTTATCACCAACACCCCCATCAAAATAACCACTCCCAATCTTGCCGTTACTCTAAACATTGGAAAAAACTTATAAAGAACAAATCCTAAAGTATAAATTTTATGTCCGCCAACCGTAAAAAACGGCGGCATAGTAAAAAGAAACAAAAGGACAATCGTCAACGCTAGGGTCAAGACCAATTTCAAAAAATCTTCCGAATAAAAAGATTTATGGTTTTGAGCTTTGACTTCGCAGAGCGAACTTATTTTATAACTTTTGACATTTGACATTTGACATTTGACATTTTTCACAATGTCCTTAATAGCAAAAGTTATCGCTATTAAAAACAGTGTTAGGTTAAACCAACCTAAAAAATCTCCCCCATGCTCTTTTGTAAAATAATCATCCGCTAAAAAATAACCCCAACTGTTTTCCATCCAATCTAAAACAGGACGGGTAATTGTTTTCCCTAAAACAGGGTTAGCTAAAGGGGGTAAGATATAATACCAAGGTCTTGCCGAAAAATTCTGAAAATCCTCCAAAGTCCTTTGGGGACTTAAGGAAACAACATTAGCGGAAATATTTGAGCCTGAAAAATAATTAGCCTTAATGTACGGAAATAAAAAGGGCGTAACCAACAAAACAAAAGATACTAGGATAATTAAGTAATAACGCAAAAAGGCAACAAACTGGAATGGACAATTAAAAATTCTTTTACATATTAAATCAGAGATAAAAAAACAGAACGCAAATAAAAGCAGGAAAAATCCGAGATAATTGCTTATCAAAACAGCTACAGCCAAAATAAACCCTGTTACTATTGAGTTAGCAAAGGAGACTCCTTGTAAAAGGTGTCTCCTTTGGAAAATCACTCTTTGAAAAAATAAAGGTATAAGCCAAATTTGCGAAAGCGCGGGATGTATCCCTATATGCATAAAAACATAAGGAGAAAAAGCAAATATTAAAGCCAACACTAAACTCAAAAACCAAGCAAACTTTAATGCTCTAAACAAGATAAAACTTAAAACCACTGTCAAGAAAATACCGAAAAAAGCAAATATATTTGAAAATATTACAGGATTGATAACCTTAATACCTTCAGTAAATACAAAAGAAAAAATCGGTTGATTCGTTTTCCATGAATTTACAAAATGAAAACCGAAAGGGGCGTTTAACAAGTTAATAAAAGACTCCCCCCACCAACCAAATATTAGCGCTCCTACCTGATCCTCTATTCCACCAATAACAACATTAATAAAATTCATAACCTCCTTTTACTATTTAGATCTGTGATCGTTAGTTATTTTAGTGACAATTGAATAAGGTCTGTTTTTAACCTCTTCAAAAATCCGTTTCAAATACTCACAAACAATACTCAAAACAACTAATTGAACACTACCCATAAACACTATAGCAGCTAACAATGTTAAAAACCCCCGGGGAGTTTCAGGAATAAAAAGATATAAAGCAACGTTAATGACAACAACCACTAACGAAACTAAAATAGAAAATAGCGCAATATAAAAAACTAGCTCAAGAGGAGCGTAAGAAAAAGAAAAAAACGCTTTACGCGCCCAAAAAAGTTTTTTTCTGATACCACTCGTCGCCACCCCTGTCCCCGAAAACCTCTCAGGTCTAATATACGGTATTCCAATCTGCCTAAACCCAACCCACGCCCTTAAACCTCGTATAAATCTGTCTTTTTCGGGCAACGCATTAATACAATCAACCACCTTTCTATCCATCAAAGAAAAATCTCCCGCATCAAGTGGCGCTTTAACATAACTTAATTTATTAAAAAGTACATAAAAACTATGGTTGGCAAATTCCCAAAATCTGCCCATACTTTTTTCTCTTTTTTTCCTAGAACCATAAACTACCTCATAACCTTCTTGCCATTTTTTTATAAACTCGGGTATAAGTTCTGGAGGATCTTGCAAATCGCCATCCATTATTATCACAGCATCGCCTAAAGCTTGATGCATTCCTGCAGTAAAAGCACTTTGAGAACCAAAATTTCTTGAATGGGTAATAACCGTTAGTTTTTTATCTTTCCTCGCCAAATCTTCCAATATCTTTTGAGATTTATCGGGGCTAGCATCATTTATATAAATAATCTCGTAATCTGTTGTAACTTGTAGCATTACCTTAGTAAGCCTTTTATAAAGCTCTGTTATATTTCCCTCATCCTTATACGCAATCGGTATGATAGATATTTTCTTTTTTGTAAGCATTTTGCTCATAATTTTTTTATTTTAGCATAGAAACTACTTAACAAAAAAAATATAGAACCGGAAAATACAATTAAACCTAAGGACAATAACCAATAAAAAGTCCGTTGAGGAGCATACTCAACAACCAAAGAATAGTTCTTTTGATTGTTTACATCTTCCGGCTTTATAAACCACGAGTTTGCGTAACCATTAACCATAATATGCCGATCCGGCGTAACAATTTCTTTTCCGTTCAAATACAATTTCCAACCCGTATCAAAAGTTTCATTAAAAATTAAGTTGTAGGGGCTACTCGCATCTACAACATCTAGAATGTACTTTGTTGGATTTTTCTTCCTAAAAGAAATTTTTGGCGTTTGCTCCTTTGATAAAGATCCTTTAAGGTTTTCCTCCAACTTCTTAAAAATAAGTAAAGGTTTCACAACATTTGTAACTTCAAAGTTTGAGATGTTTACATCAGACAACAAACCAGATTCTAGGGGATAATCATAAATAAATAGATAGACATCTTCAACAACATTAGTTGATTTAAACTCATTATAATAATTTCCAGAACCAGATAACTCTTCTGTTAAAAAAATTTGCGCTCCGTAAGAACTAGAACCTACCACTGCCAAACCAAAAGCGCCCGATTTAGATGCATAATCAAACGAAAGACTGTATGTGACTCCAGAAACAATCTCCTTTATTTCTTTATAATATGTTACCCCACCAGCCACATGAAAAAGAGACTTCACCAAAGATGATATATCATTCCCTTCCTCGTATTTACTTTGAAACCAAGGTTCGGTAGAACCAAAAAGATTATCTTGTTTAGGAATTTTTAGATAAATCTCATAAGATTTATCTTCATCAAAATTCGCAATTCCCGCATTATACCAACCAAAGAAAGAATTAGATGCCGAAATTATATCAACACCTTCAATACCCGGTATTATTTTTGGATAACCTATTTTTGCAAGTTCCCCTTCTTCAAGATAAATAGCATATTTACCCTTTTCAGGTACAGTGACCAAATAAGAAACTTTATTAGAAATCTGCCTCTTGCCAAAAGAATATATATCAGCAAAATCAAAATCTTTAAAAACTTCTTTACTGCTTGAGTTATTAAAAAAAATACCTAATTTGTTTGGGTAATTTGAAAATTTTAAAATGTGAGGAAACTCTTGAATATCTGCGTTAGCATAAATAACCGCCTCTGGAATAAAAAACTTGGGGACTATGTATTCATCTTTTACTTTAAACAATTCAAGCGCAGGTCTATCTTTAAGCTCACTATAAAGCAAATCTCTTATTTCTTCCTTAGGTTCCTCATTAGAAACTGTTTTTAAATACTCTTGCGTAAATTTCCCAAACTCCTCAACTTTCTCAAGCGGAAATTGTAAAACAAAAACATCGTTTTCTGAAGGTGGCAAAGTCAATTCACCTGAATACCGAAAGTCTAAATCATTTTCCCGCAAAACATAATCAACACCCAATAAGGATAAATAAGCTGGGGACAACTCCTTAATGCTATATACATTATCCACTATATCACCAGAAGTGGAACCAGTATCTAAAGGTCTTCTTAAAATACTATTGCCGTTACTTACAAAATTTACCGCCACATCATCTGCCGAGGAGAATCCATACGGCCAGCTCCACGCTGCCCCGTAATAAACTTTAGGAATAGTTAATATCCTAAAATCTTTCAAATTGGATGCTTGATATTTTTCAAATTCTTTCCAATACTCTGGCACCTTTACTCTAACGCTTCTCATACTTCCATTCCATTTATCCCAAACATGCTCACCTAACAAAACAGGTTTGGAAATAACTATAGTCAAAAATAAAAAGAGTATCAAAATTATATTGCTCCATTTTCCCCGCACCTTTTTTCTTGTATTGACGAGAAAAACATAAAACAATAAAGAAACCGAAAGAACATATAACTCCCCAAATTTAGTGAAAGGCTCTCTAAAAACCCTAAACATTGGAATAGATTTATACAAAAAGGCGTAGACAAAACCAAAAGGCGGACGAGACCCTCCTATTAGAAAAAGACTTACCAATGCTAAAACAAAAATAAAAAGAACATTTTTATTCTTTAATTTTCTATTAAAAACACCTGTCAAAAAAGCAGAAAAAATTATCAAATAAGTAAAAACAGCAACTAACGGTTTATCATAATAAACATTAAAAGGGTAATAAGGGTAAAGATAATGACTTACATACCAAGCCCATTGACCCAAAAAGCGCAAGTTTAAAAATAAGCTGCCCTGATTCGTAAAATCGAGCCAACTGGTGCTAAAAACACCAGAAGACTCTCCAAAATAATATTGTACAAGAGGGAAAAGCCACCAAAGGCTAGAAATAAGCAAAACACCGTAATAAATAATCAAATTCGTAATTTTAACCTTATTAATTTGTTTTATGAAAATTAATATGTAAAGGATTTGCGGAATAAATATTGTTATTGCCAAAGGTAAATTAGAATTCAACGAAGAAAATACTATCGATAAAATAATTAGCTTTGATATTGTCAAAAAATCTAAATTGTCCCTCTCAAAAAGTTTGATGAAATAATACAAAGAGAAAGGCAAATATACACCATACATAAGAGGAAACAATGTAAAGGGGTCCAATGACTGAAAGGCGTTAAACACAAACAAAAGCACTGCAGGTAACAAAGCAAATAAAGTAAACTTTTTTGAAAAAAGTTTGGTTAGTTTAATAAATCCTATATATTTAAAAAAGTATAAACAAAATATAAGTAGTTTTTGTGAAATAGGAAAAGATAAAAAACTGAATAAATTTGCAATTGCATAACTTCTACCACCAAGCGGAATTGAATAATCCCAAATATAAAAATTGAAAATCTTTTTTCCAAGTTGAAGATAAGTATAATTATCTCCTCCAGCAAGCAATTCTGCACCGCCAAACAACAGTTGAATATGAATAAACTCTATAATTGCTATAAGGAGTAGAAAGGAAAATTCAGGGGTTTTTAAAACCCTAACTACGAAATCCGTTATTTTTCTCATTTTCTAATTTCTTAAAAAAAGTAACTACCAAAAAAACATACGCCCAAATAGCTAATTTTTCTGCAACTATGGGCAACTGAAAAAGTCCAAAAAGAGCCATTAAAATAAGAAGAGTCAAAGAAATATACAAACACCATTTAAATTTTAACTTATATGTAACTACACACAGCAATCCAAAAACTATTAAGGGAATAATAATCCAGTTTGAAATGATATTAATAAAAACCATATCTATAAAAACGATAATAGAAAATACAACCAATACTTTAAATTTGTTTTTAATAAGAAACTTTCCTATAGATATTTTAATATTACGAATTCCTGCCATATTTGATTTTCCTAACCACGTGGCTTAAACCATATAAAACACATATCATAAAAGTTGCAATTCCTAAATAAACACAAATTAGGAAAATTCTTTGAGGAAAAAACTCAACAACCAACTCATAACTATCTCTATTTTCCACATCTTCCGGATTAATATGCCATAAATTAGCGTACCCATTAACAATATAGTGACTGGAATCCGCTATAGATTTAGTTCCATCCAAATACAGCTTCCATCCGCTATCATAACTTTCGCTAAAAATTAGATCGTAAGAAGTATTAGCATCAGTTATATTAACGTGATACTTAGTTGGATTAATCTTTGTAAATTGAACATTTGGTTTGGTATAATCAGAGGTTGTTTCACTTACAAACGCCCCCTTATCCCTTTTTACCACTAGTAGCGGCTCCAATACTTTCTCCACTTTAATATCTCTCACATTAACAGAAGAAATCTTTCCAACATTGGGATAAGCATACATATAAAAAAGCGCGGATTTCGCATTATTACTAGCCCGCACTACTTGGCTATATCTTCGCCAACAATCCGATTCTCTGGATTTATCCAAACAAGTTTGACCAAATTCCGCTTTAACTAACATTTTCGTGGATAATAACTGACTTTTGGAAACATTTTCGGGAATTGAAGCGTTAGATTCAACCAAAGCCACACCCAGTCCTCCAGAATCGGATGAATACTCAAAAGACAATCTATAACTAACACCCCCTTCAAAATCTGTCACTGGCCTGTAATGAAGTGTTTTTTCCCATAAAACGAAATTGAGGTGCGCAACACTTGAACCAAGTGTATAGTAACCAGGAAAAATATTTTGCATAACAAAATCTGCGCTTGCGTTACCTAAAACAGATGAGTCCGGAACCAACCACTCACCCTCACCTATTAGATTTTCACTTTCTTCAAACGCAATGTTAACAATATAATTTTCACTTTCTTTAAGATTAGACACCCCTTCAAAATGCCAATCGTCTTTTTCGGCATTAATAGAACCCCCACCCTCTGTATAAATCAAATCAGTTAATTTATCACCGGAAGAAACCAATTTTGATATCTCCTTTCCTCCTACATAAACCTCATATTTTCCATCTTCAGGCACCTTAAAACTATAACAATATTTGCCACAAACAGGGGTCGCAACTTCATAAACCCATTTTACAAAATCTTCATACAAAACCCTAGGATCCGGTTTATCTTCAAAAGTGTGATCGGATAAAGGCAAAATTGAATTAGATCTTTCAACATACATAAGAACTTTTCCTACCATTCCCCAATAATCATCCTCATTATCATCCTCCCCCGTCCTTTTATCCTCCGGAAGTTCCTTTAAAATACTCATTGAACGAGAAATAAAATCTGTGTAATTGGAAATAAGCTTTTCTTCTAATTCAAAAGAAAGACTATATTTAGCAATTTCCGCAACCCTTTTAGCCGCAAACCAAAGCAAAATGTCTGATTTATCTAAAGGATTTCTAGGCAACAAACGGATTAATTTCTCTTTATACGCTACCAATTTATACTTCGCATCTTGCGGATCCATATTGACTACAACTGGCCATGCCCAACCTTCCTTCCACATTAACTTATCCAAAGAAAAACGCGAAAATCTTCTCTGCCCAAAGATCAAGGTGTCCATATTAGCGTTTTCCAACAAAAATCCTTTGTTGTCTTTATTCAATACTTCAATAAATACCCCAACATCTTTCGGAGCAGAAGAAATTTGCAAAATATAGGGTAAATCTGAAATAGTAGACAACGAATATATTAACTTGGAAGGAATGTAAAATTTGGGTAAAACATCTGGAACTTTATATAGAACTAAACTCGGTTTATCCGAAAGCTCTGTATAAAGTTCGTTTCTCAACGATCTGTTTGGCTCGCCATTTGGTATTTTTGATAAAGAGCGAGGTGTGAAATTTCCAAATTCTTTAACTTTTTCAACGCCTAATCTATTAATAAATTCCTCGTTTTTAGAAGGCAATAATGTTAATTCTCCCGAATATCTCCAATCTAAATCGTTTTCTTGCAAAATATAATCTACAGAAAGCAATGACCAATAACTATTTGGCAAATCCTTCACCAAAAACACATTGTCAATAACTTCTCCAGACATAAGTCCCGCCGAAAGCGGATTTCTTATTATACTATTACCATTACTCACAAAATTTACCGCCACATCATCAGCAGATGAAAACCCATCTATCCAATTCCACGCAGAACCATAATAAGCTTTAGGAACAGTCAATATTCTAGCGTCTTTCAAATTAACTTTTTGATATTCTTCAAACTCTCTCCAATATTCAGGAACTTCCACTCTAAAACTCCGCATACTCCCATTCCATTTATCCCAAACATGTTCCCCCAAAAGAATTGGCTTGGCGAAGAGCGTAACCAAAAGAAAAGTTATTACAAATATAAAAAACTTTCTTTTCCCACGCAATATTTTCTCCATACTCAACAAAGCTGAGTAAAACAAAACAGATAAAGACAGTACATATAATTCTCCAAATTTTGTAAACGGTTCTCTAAAAATTTTAAACCCAGGAAAATATCTAAATAACAGATTATATACAAAACCAAAAGGCGGGCGGGACCCCCCTATCAGAAATAAAGAAACCAAAAACAAAGCGATAAAAAAGTTTTGTGTTTTCTTTGCCCCTATTTTTTTCCTAAAGGACAAAACAATCGTAAAAATAACCAGCGCGTATATAAAAAAAGAAATAATTGGCATATCATACCAACTATTAAATGGATAATAATTGTGTAAGAAATGTTTACCATACCATCCCCATTGACCAATAAATCTGAAGTTCTGATACAAATGTCCCACCGACAAAGCCGAAAACCAACTTCCCTTAAAAACTCGGGTTGCGGCCTCCATATAATAAATAAGCATTGGCATCAACCACCAAGCATTTACAATTGCTAACAAAATGTAATATAAAATTATATTGCCAAGCCTTTTACCTCTAAATTCCTTGAAATACATAAATAAATACAGTAACTGCGGAATATAAATTGTCATAGATAAAGAAGGGTTTGAATTTATTGGCGAAAAAATAACAGAAAGTATTACAAGATTTGCTATATTTAATAAGTCCAACTTTTCGCTTCTAACTAATTTTATAAAAAAGTACAAAGATAAAGGAAGATAGACACTGTACATAATAGGTATCATCGAAATTGGATTTAGGGCAGAAAACGCGTTAAAAGAAAAAAACATTACTGCTGGAAGTGCTGCAAATAAAGATAATTTTCCTGATACCAATTTCGATAATTTGATAAAGGCTATAAAAGAAAAGAAATTAAGTACAAATAGAAACACACGTTGAAGTACCGAAATACTTAAAAAAGAAAAGATGTAAGAATATAAAGGCATCCCAAGTAAGTTTGGTATTGAAAAATTTCTGCCACCTAAAGAGATATAAGGATCCCAAGCATACGGATTCAATTCAGAATTGCCCAGCTGAAGGTAAGTGTAATTATCCCCACCAGCAACGAGCTCGGCATCCCCAAATAATACCAAGATATAAATTAAATTTATTAGAAATAATATAACGATCAGAAAAATACTATGTTTATGTTTGGCATAAAAAGAGGATATGCGTAAATTAAACATATTTTGCATAAGATTTAGAGTACTGTAACACGCGGAATAGGTACTATTATACGACCACCAGAACGCCTAAAGTCCGTTAACTTACTTAATATCTCCTCTTTAAAATTCCAAGGCAATAAAAGAAGGTAATCTGGTTTATCTTCTTTAATTTTTTCTTCGGGAAAAACTTGAAGATGGGTACCTGGGGTGTACAAACCTTGCTTATAAGGTATGTTATCCGTTACATAACTTAAAAGTCTATTATCTATTTCACAATAATTAAGAAGTATATTACCTTTAGCTGGAGCTCCAAAACCTGCCACTCGTTTTCCATCCTTTTTAAGAGATATCAAAAGCTTTCTTAAATCTTTTTTTATCGTTTGGACTTCCTTCGCAAATTTTTTCAATGCCCGAGGATCGTAAAGACCCACCTTTTCCTCTAAATCCAAAAGTTCTTTTAAAGATTTAGAAAGTGTTCTCTTTGCTTTACTTCTGCTAACAAATATCCTAATAGAACCCCCATGAACTGGAATTCTTTGCACATCAAACATCTCAAAACCAAATCTACTAAATAAATGTATAAGGGGTTTTAAAGAAAAATAGGAAAGATGTTCATGGTAAATGGTATCAAATTGCAAACCTTCAATTAAATTCATCAAGTAAGGAAATTCTGCCACAAAAACCCCATCTTCAGACAAAGCGATATCCAAACCTTTTAAAACCTTATCCAAATCATCTATATGCGCAAAAACATTGGTACCAATAATCACAGACGCATGCCCCTTCTCTCTAACCATTCTCTGCGCCAATTTTGTACTAAAAAAATCGTCCCATGTTTCAATCCCATTATCATTAGCAAGTTTAGCCAGATTTTTTGCGGGATCTACTCCAAGCAACGGTACCCCTGCAGTTTTAAAAAACTTAAGAAGCGTCCCATCATTACTACCTATTTCTGTAACCAAAGTACCGCTGTTTAATCCAAATTTTTCTACCAAAAAAGTAGCCAAGTCACCAAAATGCGCGAGCATTGTTTTAGAGAAAGAGGATATATAAACATAATTCTTAAACATATACTCAGGATTAACAACCTCCTCCAATTCAACCATTCCACAATCCCCACAATAACATACCGTGAGAGGAAATTTATGTTCCAGCTCATTAAGTTGGTAAGCCGTTAAAAAATTATTTACGGAGGGCATATCTCCCAAAAAAAGAAATCTTTTTAAATTTTTATTTTTGCACATGCGACAATGTTTTACTTTCTTTACGAGCGATTTTGGCATTTTTTATCCTTTCTGGACTTCCCAAAAATCTTTACCAAAAAAATCCCAGGGAAGCCTGTTTTCATCGGTATTTTCAACACTAAAATGTTGATTCAATAAATATATTATTTCTCCCGTTTTTGAACTCAAATTAGCAACACCGTGGGCAATACCTCTTGGTATATACAAAAGTTTAGAATGACCTCCACCTAAAACAAGTCTCATTGTTGCATTTAATGTAGGGGATTTCATACGCAAATCAACAAGACCAATAACAAGAGGTGTAGAATTAGTTACATACCATAAATCGTCCTGTTTATAATGCACATGCCAAGCTTTAACACCGCCGGGAAACAACATGGAATAATTTATTTGAAGTAATCTAAATCCAGGGATAACTTGACTTACACCTTTACCATCTAACCGCAATAATTCAACCAAAGAACCTTCCTCACTAACAATATCAATTAGGTCAATCACAATAACCCCGTCAATTGCAGATTTTTTGGCGTATTCCTGCTTATATATACTTTTACTAAACTTTGGGGATATTTCCATATTCTTTGTTATAAAGAATACAATACTTGATTGAGTAATGCAATACAGGTATAAAGATTATATGAATATTATAATAACAGGTGCAAAAGGACAATTAGGATACGAATGCACAAAAATTTTAACAGGAAAAAAATATAAAATATTTCCCTATTCAGACACTGAATTGGATATAACAAATAGCGATGCCTGCGAAAAAATCATTTTGAAAATAAAACCCGAATACATAATAAATTGTGCGGCACTTACAAATGTTGATTACTGCGAGGAAAAACCCAACGAATCCTTTTTAGTAAACACTTATGGACCAATAAATTTGGCTTGTGCGTGCCTGAAATTATCAAAATGCAAACTCATACATATCAGCACAAACGCCGTCTTTGATGGCTTAGATCGAACACAACCGTACAAAGAGGATGAACAACCTACACCACTGACAATAGGCGCTTATGCCTCATCAAAGTTAGCCGGGGAACTTGCGGTAAGGCAAATGCTGGGTCCCCAAGGTTTAGTTATCCGCACATCTTGGTTATATGGAAAATATGGCAATAAAAACTTTGTTAGCGCTATACTAACCTTAGTGGGCAAAAAAGTTCCCCTGGAAATAGTAATTGACGAGATTTCTTCGCCAACATCGGCAAAAGACCTCGCCTTAGGCATATTTAAATTTATAGAAAAAGATCTAGATGGAAATATATACCATTTATCAAATAAAGGAGTAGCTTCAAGATACGATTTTGCAAAAGCAATTATTGACTATAGCGATATTAAAAATTACCCTCTTAAAAAGAGTACATTGGTCAAATACTTAACTAAATACCCAAGACCCTCTATAGTTCCGCCATATACGCCTCTTGAAAATATAAACGCCGCAAAATATGGGATAGAACTACCTCATTGGAAAAAATCGTTAAAGGAATACTTAAAAAACTAGGAACTAACCTTGGGAATACCTAATTCTAAAAGAGCGTAAAATTTACCAGGCACCTTACTCATTAATTCCATAACCTTAAAATCTCCAACAGTACGAATTCTTTGAATGTGTCGTCTCTTTTTTAACATAGATTTGTAGTTTTTAATATTCCAAATATATGCCTTAATATAAGTTTCAGTTATAGTTCTTGCTTGACCAGAAAATATCAAAGCAAACATTTCCGCAATATTAATTAGCATATAATAGGGTAATACCCAAATAATATTCCACCACCTATAATTTTTTAAAATGTTTCTAATAATATTTCTCTCTGCTAAATAACGACGGGAAGTAGTTGTTTGATATTTCCCACCTTTAGGAAACCCGCCTATTCCTACAGAACCGCCACTAAAATGATATAAAATAGATTCAGGTATCGGTATAACCGACATTCCAAGCAAATGTGCTTTCCAAGAAAGATCTACATCTTCAGCAAATAAGAAATGCTCTTCATCCATCATCCCAAGTTTTATATAGTTTTTACGGGTTAAAAATATTCCGTTATCCGCAGAAAAAATTTTTCTAACCTGCTTCTTACCATCTGGTGTATACGCACGCTCTGGATAACCAAACAGATCCGCAGCTATTCCACAACTTAAAAAGATTTTACCATCGTAAGACATCTGCCATGGAACATAAATTGCACCCTCCTTTTTTTCCGCAGACTCTACAAGAAGTCGTATACAATCTTTGTCAAGCCAAACATCGGGACCAACAACACACACATATTTACCTAAAGATTCTTTGGCGGCCAAATTTAAACCCGCGGGGCAACCAATGTTATCTTTGGAAACAACTATTTTACCTCTTTTAATTAAAGTTTTAGCTTCCTTAACCGTATTGTCAGGTGAAGCGCTGTCCACAAAAATTATTTCAATATTTTTATAAGTTTGTTTATCAATGGAATCAAAATACTTCTCATTGAATTTTTCATTCCTGTAAGAGGTTGTAATAATAGAAACAAGAGGACCCTCTGATTTATCTAATTTGTGAGAATACTTTTCAAAAATTTCTATACTTTTCATAATAATTTAAGATATTCAACCAAAGCTTCCTCCCAATTTCTCATTATAAAATATCCTTTATCATGAAGTTTTTTATTCTCCAAAACTTCAAACGCGGGTCTTGGGGCAAAATAATCTTTGGCAAAAAAGCCCTTTTTTACAGGCTCCACTTTAATATGATTAAACCCTAATATATCCACTATTCTTTTTGCCACACCATACCTAGAACAATAGCCCTCATTACCCATATTATAAAGTCCATAGTCCTTTGTGTCTAGCATCCGAAAAATACCTTCCGAAAAATCACGCGTGTAAGTAGGACACCCAAACATATCATCCAATGCATATAAAGTTGTCGCTCCATTTTTTATTTGATTACAAATCTTACTAACAAACTTTTTATCTCTATCTTTGCCCCCCATCATCCAACCAGCTCTAAAAATAAAATGATTATCTAAAATTTGTGGAATAGCTTTTTCAGCTTCATGTTTCGCCTTACCATAAGAATTTACTGGGTTTGGGTCGTCATATTCTGTATAAGGTTCTCCTTTCGTACCGTCAAACACTCCCACAGTACTTATATGCACAAGAGGAGTTTCAAAATCTCTGCAAACCTCCGCAACATTTATAGCACCCCGCGCGTTCGTATCGTAAGATTCTTGAGGATGCTTTTCGCAATATTCCACATCGGTTAAAGCCGCCAAATTAAAAACAAAATCCGGTTTGGTATCCTTAATCATAATTTCAATAGCTTTCTTGTTCCTAATATCTAGTTGCAATGACCATGGATCCAAAGGCGACAAATCTGTGGATATAATATCATAACCCACTGATGTAAAAACATCGTATAAGGTTGTGCCTAACATCCCAGAAGCCCCCGTTATAAAAATTTTTAATTTATCCTTCTTACACATAGAATTAGCTAGTTATATTAGGATTGATAGTATCAAAATAATTGTATATTATAAACAAGTATAATGTCCAAAAACAAAAAAGCGTTATTATTAATACTTTCTTTCATCCTCCTTATATTCATTAAAAATATTGCTTTTTGGTCTAAGGAGCAAACTTTTATTTTTGGCGATACCGCAATATACGCTTTGCAACTTTCTGCATTTTCCCAAAATATTACAAGTATCTTTTCTCCACATTCCAGCTTTTTACTTTGGAATCCAAATTATTTATCAACAGGTATGCCAACATTGGCTATAATAGATTTAGGATATCTGTACCCACCAAATTTTTTTATTGCTCTTCTTGCCAAAATTTTAGGAAATCCCCTTTTAGTTTTTCCTTTCACCAGCTTACTAGTTTTTCTACATTTAGGTTTTGGGGGATATTTTATCTACAAAATCCTCAAAGAGCACTGGAAACTAGACGAATTCTCTTCTTTAATCGGCGGATTCCTTTGGCTTTTTATTGGATTTAATTTAGAATATACGGCTGCCACTTCCGTCTTATTTGCGGCAAGTTATTTACCGGTTTGCTTTTACTTAAACCAAAAATATAGGGAGAGTAATAAACTAAAACACTTCTTTCTTTTTTACTTATTACTAAGTTTCAGCTTCCTAGCAGGTTATCCCATGCCTTCAATAATAATATTCCTAATCTGCATTGTATATAATATTCTAAACAAGGTTGGTCCTGCCTTTAAAAAAGAGTTAACTAGAATAACAATGGAACACATAAAAGGTTTTTTCCTTATTACCCTTCCAATTATATCGCCACTTTACTTAACCGTCATATCAAACTTTTCTAACAGTGTAAGAGGAAGTACTCTTACACTAGAGGGGTTTTTAAGTAATACCAGTTTAGCATCAAATCTAGTTGAGTCCCTACTACCCCTTAACACGCCATTTAATGCAACAAGCGCCGTAAATATCATTCATATCTACATAAGTGTTGTGGCAATTGTAATATTGCTTCAAGCAAAGGATAAAATACTAATCCTCAAAGATAAAAGAAACCTCGTTATTCTAATATTAGGAATCGCTGGTACCATACTAGCTCTTGGAAAATTAACTTATATGCCCACCCTTATCTACTTAACTACTCCTCTAATTAGTTTATTTAGAAGACTTGCAATTTTCTCACTACTTCCAGGGTTTTCTATATGTATACTTGTGCCCCAACTTTTAAAAAGCGCCCAAACCCAAAAAGAATTATCAAAATCTTTAATTTTTGGAATAAAGTTTATAGCAATACTACTTATATCAACGCAAGTTGCAAGAGTTCTTTACCATAATGGAATCGCTCCTATTGACTATAACGGATTGCTCATAAGTTTAAGCCTCGTATTTATTATCGGAATTTTATCAATTTTGTCTCTTTTATTATTCACACACCACCAAAAGACCGCCAGAATTCTGCTTGTCTTTGCATTACTTATAGAGGCGGGAACACTTGTGTCGGGAAAAGTAGGTCTAAATTCTAAAACAAACCCCAAAAATGTATTTGCCCCAAACGAACTCACCAGATATGTGCAAAAAATAATAAAGCCAAGTGAACGCGCAGAAATGTCAGAAACACAACACAATTACAGCACAGACTATCTGAAAATAGAACAAACAGCAGGGTATGTATCTCTTGCCAGCGAATATGGAGTAAGAATAAACGAAGCTCTTAACTACAAAGGAGAAGATTACAATACCAAAAATCTTAGAGATATTTTAGGGGTAAAATATGTAGTAAGAAAAGGTGATGACGATAACTCCGCCCTAACAAAAGTTGTGGAAATAAAGCAAAATCCGCTAAAACCAAATTTCTACTCTTACAATTATAAAACTTCCTCTTGGGAACTAGATCCCATAGGTACCTACTACAACATTTATGAAAACCCCACAGCTCTTCCAAGATTGTATTTAGCATCAGATATTATAATTACTACAGAACAATCTAAGTATTTACTAGGATACATGGGAAATTTAGAAAATCCAAAAACCGTATTCATTAAAGACAGCGATATAGAAAAACACGAAATATCTTCGGAAGGGGTTGTTGAAATGCTTGATTATAAAAGAAATTATATCAAAGCCGCGGTAAAGTCGGATAATCCTACCTTCTTGGCAAATTCAACCGGTTACTACTCGGGGTGGTCAGTAAAAGTCAATGGAAAAAAGACAGAAATCATCCAAACTAATTGGTTTATGATGGGAGTTTATGTGCCAAAAGGAGAGAACATTGTAGAATTTACTTACACGCCCCACAAAGCAAATATTGGATTGTTGTACATAACAATAGCCGCAATATACTGGTTTTTCTTCAAAGTTCTTATAGACAAACATGGATAAGCTTTATGAATCAAAATACCATAGATTAGAAAAATATTACTGGTTGCTTATAACACGTAGGGGCATAATTATAAATTTAATTAAAAAGATGGGTGTAGCTAACAATGCCAAAATCTTAGAAATTGGTTGTTCTAGCGGTCCCCTCATAAATTTATTAAAACACAATGGGTTTACGAATAATTACGGAATTGACATTAGTGTAGATGCAATCAATTTATGCAAAAAAAGAGACTTAAATAATGTTGCAATTATGGATGGTGCAAAAACACAATTTGAAGATAGGGAATTTGACATAATAATAGCCTCCGATGTTTTGGAACATATAAAAGACGATCAATCCGCTCTGTTGGAGTGGTATAGACTATTAAAACCTAATGGGAAATTGATACTATTTGTTCCTGCATTTGATTTCTTATGGAGTGACCACGATGAAATTAACAATCATTTTAGAAGGTATAATAAATCATCGCTAACAAAAAAATTAAAGGAAGCCCAATTTAAGGTGCTTAGAATTTCTTATTGGAACTTCGTCCTCTTTTTCCCTACTTATTTGCTACGCACATTTCAACATTTTTTTACTAAAAAGAAAGATGAGCCGAAAGATCAGTTGTATGAGTTAAATTCTTTGGTCAATAAAATCCTAATTGTTTTATTAAAAACTGAAAATCTTTTTCTTAAATATTTTAATTTTCCAACAGGAGTTAGTATTTTCACGATATGTAGAAAATAAACACATTAGATTTGGACCCCCCCCAACAAATATCATTCCCCTTGCTAAGTGAAGCTGTATTTGATATCCTCCTAGAATAAATCTATGAATGAAAAAGAAATTAAAAATACTGTTTTTATAGTTACCACCCACATTTTATTTCGTGATATCTATAAACCAAACGAACCGGTGGAAGGTCCTTATACTTCTGTGGCAAAGTCTCTTGATAGCAAGGTAAAAAAACTAGAAACAATAGGTGTTCCCCTAGTTGGGTACGAACATCCAATATTCTATGGAGAAGAACACGAGAAAAAAAGTATCAAGTTGCCCGCTTTACTAGGTACAATAACTCCAATTAAATACATAGCGGACTTTGTTATTTCATTATTTCTTTTAGTAAAAATAAACCTTAAATATAAAGCAGAGCAAAGAGTAGTAATTGGGATTGACCCTCTTTCAACCTTGCCCGCAATAATCCTTAAACCTATATTCAGATACAAACTTATATTCTATAGTGTGGATTTTAATGAAACCAGATTCAAAAATAGCTTTATGCAAAAAATATACGAGCTTTTTGACAAATGGGCTAGCATCTATGCTGACCAAGTTTGGGTTGTATGCGATTCGCTAAAGGAATACAAAAAGAAAAACTTTAAAGTGGATTCTATTTATATCCCAAATTCACCAAAATTTGATTCCAAGTTAAGCAATGCCGAAAGGCTAAAAAGGACTGGCAACAAGTTAGCGTGGACAGGTACACTAATAACAGATAGACAATATAATGTGTTATTTGAAGCAATAGAAAATATTTTAAAAATCAGACCGGATTTGGAAGTGTATCTAGTTCCAATAAGACACCACGAAAAATTTCAAAAAACAATTAACGACAGGAATCTTAAAAATGTAAATATTGTAAAACTTACAAGCCGAAGAGCTTGGCAAGAGTATGTGGCAAAATGCGATGTGGGACTTGCAATATATGATGATAAATTCGGCTCAACAAAATATATTGAACCACTTAAAATCTGGGATTTTATGCTTTGTGGTGTCCCTTTCATTATTTCTTGCGAACCTTCAATCTCAAAACCGGTTGTAGATTCTAAAGTATGTTACCTGCTCGGACCTGCCAATACCTTTCCAAATAAAGATGAAAAAAATCTTAAAAAGTTTTTGGAAAAGAAAAATTTGGATTTGCTGTTTGATAAATGTGTAGATTTAGCAAAAGATTATGCTATTGATAAACGAATCTTTGAAGGATTAGAATCTCTTTAAAAACTTATTTATACAATCAGCCATATAATCAATATGTCTATCGTCCATTTTTGGATAAACCCCCAAGAAAAAGGTGTTATGAAGAATACGATCAGAGTTTTCCAAATTGCCCACTATTCTCATATTTACATTGCTATACGCAGGTTGTTTGGTAAGGTTCCCACCAAACAAAGTCCTCGTTTGAATTTGATTTTCTTCAAGATACTTTGTTATTTCTAACCGGGAAAATTTAGCATTATCTTTTATAGTTAACGGATATGCAAACCAAGACGGCTTTGAACCCGCTGTTGCTTTTGGAAGAACAAAAAACCTATCCCATCTGTTTTCTTTTGCGTGTTTACTAAACCGTGCGAAATTTCTGCGTCTCTTTGCTGTAAAATCATTCAAACGCTTTAATTGAATAACTCCCATAGCAGCTTGAGGTTCAATAGGTTTCAAGTTATAACCGATTTGACTAAAAATATATTTATGATCATAAGGTTTACCATCTATCTTGTAATTAAATCTAGCACCACATGCTCCATAACGTCCCTTTTCTTCTCCTCTACACCAACACGCTCTTCCCCAATCTCTTAACGATCTAGTTATCCGCTCAAACAAGGGATCGTTGTAATTAACTGCCCCACCTTCTCCCGTTGTTAAATGGTGTGGCGGATAAAATGATTGGGTGGATAAAATACCAAAACTCCCCGTTCTTCTCCCCTTATACTCCGAACCTAAAGCGTCGCAATTATCTTCAATTAAAAAAAGTTTTTTCTCTTTACAAAAAGCGATTAAAAAATCTAAATTATGCGGATTCCCCATCGTATGCGCTATCATTATCGCCCTAGTTTTATTAGACAAAGCTAACTCTAAATCTTCTGTCTTAATAGCATAAGTTCCAAGATCCACATCCAAAAAGACCGGAATTAAACCCAATTGAACTATTGGATTAACTGTTGTAGGAAACCCGCAAGCAATTGTAATAACTTCATCTCCGGCATTTAATTTATCAGGAAACATTGGAGACATTAAAGAAGCTAAAGCTAAAAGATTAGAACTAGAACCGGAATTGGTTAAAATACTCCCTTTAACTTTGAGATATTTTGCCAAACGATCCTCAAAATTTTGGGCGTTTTTACCCAAACCAAACCACCCCTCTAACCAAGAATCAATAACATTATTTACCTCTTTATCATCAAAAACCGAACCGGCATATTGTATAAAAGTTTTACCGGGAACAAATTCTTCATTTTCAACTTTTTTTATCTCAAATATCTCTTTAACAATTTTGTATATATCCTTCTTAAGCTGTTCTTCCTTTTTACTAATCATTTTGATATTTTCTTATAAAACTCAATTGTTTTTTTTAGACCTGCATCCAAAGAATA
>JAHIUT010000055.1 GCA_018817085.1 Patescibacteria group bacterium
TTAACCCGCAAGGATGTGGTGGTTATATCCTCGGTATCGTCAATTTATAACATAGGTTCTCCGGTGGAATATGCCAATACCGCTTTGGAAGTTAGAATTGGAATGAAAATTTTAATAGAGAGTTTAATTAAAAGACTGGTAAAGCTTTTATACGAGAGGAATGATTTTGATTTTAAAAGAGGGTCGTTTAGGGTAAGAGGTGAGCGGGTGGATGTTTATCCCGCCTACGCGGACTATGGCATTAGTTTTGAAGTTAAAGAAAATACTTTAACTAAAATTTTTAAATTTGATGCGGTTTCTGGAAAGACCCTAAATATAGAGGAGGGTTTAGTAAACATTTTTTCGGCAAAACATTATGTTACTCCCGAGGATAGAAAAGAAGGGGCGTTAAAAAAAATTGAGGTTGACTTGCGCGAAAGAGTAACGGAATTAAAAGAACAAAAAAAGGAAATGGACGCGTACCGACTAGAACAACGAACCAACTACGATTTAGAAATGATACGGGAAATAGGTTATTGCAAGGGTATAGAGAATTACTCTCTTTATTTTGACGAGCGAAAAAGTGGCGAACCTCCTTATACATTAGTGGATTATTATAACTGGCATTTTAAAAACGATTGGCTTTTGGTTATAGACGAATCTCATATCACCGTTCCGCAGATAAGAGGTATGTACAATGGGGACCAAAGCAGAAAAAAAACTTTGGTGGATTTTGGGTTTCGTTTGCCTTCGGCTTTAGATAACCGTCCTTTAAGATTTGACGAGTTTTTGGCAAAAGTTAAAACTTCTATTTTTGCAAGCGCCACTCCCTCGCCTTGGGAAATAAGTTTTAGCGGAAAAGAAAATGTGGTTGAACAGCTAGTTAGACCAACGGGACTTGTGGACCCTAAAATTACCATACAAAAAACGGATAATCAAATAGAAGACCTTGTTAAAAGGATATTGGAAAAAACAGCTGAAAAAGAGCGGGTGTTGGTTACTACTCTAACAAAAAAAATGGCAGAGAGGTTAAGCGAATATTTAGCGGACAAAAAAATTAAGGTTACATATTTGCATTCGGATATTAAAACTTTGGAAAGAACGGATATTTTGGACAATTTGCGAAAAGGAGAATTTGATGTTTTAGTGGGCATAAATCTTTTAAGGGAGGGTTTAGACCTGCCGGAAGTATCGTTAGTTGCTATTTTGGACGCCGATAAGGAAGGATTTTTGCGAAGCGAAACTAGTCTTATTCAAACAATGGGACGGGCGGCGCGGCATATAAATGGGGAAGTGGTTATGTATGCGGATACCGTTACTACTAGTATGAAAAAGGCAATTATGGAGGTGGAAAGAAGAAGAAAAATTCAAGAGGAATTTAATAAAAAGCATAATATAACCCCACAGTCTATAAGAAAAGATATAAGGCAAAAAATGTTTACGGAAGACCCTGTGGAAGAGAAAACAATTAAAGATATATTTTTTGTTGAAGATTACGAGTTTAGGACGCTTCCTGCAAGAGAGCAGAAAAAGATGTTAAAGGAGTTGGAAAACAAAATGCGGGAATTGGCGGAGTTTTTAGAATTTGAAAAGGCGGCGAAAATCCGCGATAAAATTAGGCAATTAAAAAATATATAAAAGGGACTTATATAAAAGGGACTACCCCGAAATGGGGTAGTCCCTTTTTAGCAACTATGGACAAGCGTGCTTTATTTGTAGTACAATTCTTTTTAGTTTGTCGCTTACCGTCCCGTTTTCCAAAATAAAGGAGAGAATACAATATGCGGAATATGTCCAAAGTTGTATTGGCTGTTGAGGCAACTGTTCCAAATGCGGGACAGAAATGCGCGGAATGTACTTGTCCGCATCTCCGAACTCGTCGTGCCAGACGAGGACGGGGGGATGCTACTGTTTACAGTTGCCACAGACGAGCGCGGGCTTGTCCGCGAGTTATCAATGGAGGTGAGAGATGAGTAGTGCTTGTGCCGATTGTCCTCATAGACCGGAGGATGGACGGAAGGGTTGTTCTCCCTGTAGAGGGATACAAACTTCTCCGGGTCTGGGGACTTTTCATTATCCATTAGGTATGGGGGGGGACTCCCACATTACAGCAGCAACAAGTAGCGTAGTGCATTTGGGACTTTCTGGGAAGGAGGAGTTACTTATGAACAAAGGCACCGTCTTTCCTTGGGCAGTTCCCGCGTCAAGTCGTAAACACGCGCGAAGGTCAGGCGGGTTCTAAGCTAACTGAAAGAGTTTGAGACCTTTCCCTAACGGGAGTTTGCTGTCAATGGCGATAGCAAGCTCCCGTGTTTTTCTTCTTGAATTCCCCGAACATTTGCCGTATATTTAAAGTTTATGGATAAACTTATTATCTGCGGCGCCCGCGAACATAATCTAAAAAATATCAGTCTAACTTTGCCTAAAAACAAGTTAATTGTCTTTACCGGTGTTTCCGGTAGCGGAAAATCTTCTCTTGCTATGGATACCATATACGCCGAGGGGCAAAGGCGATATGTTGAATCTTTATCCTCGTATGCCAGGCAATTTTTAGGCGTTATGAAAAAACCTGATGTTGAAAGTATTGAAGGGTTGTCCCCAGCCATAGCTATTGACCAAAAATCCGTTTCTCATAATCCCCGCTCTACGGTAGGCACCGTTACCGAAATTTACGATTTTTTAAGACTTTTATACGCCCGTATTGGGCATCCTCATTGCCCCAA
>JAHIUT010000056.1 GCA_018817085.1 Patescibacteria group bacterium
CAGTTACGAACGAAGTA
Organism: Patescibacteria group bacterium; assembly: GCA_018817085.1. Classification (NCBI taxonomy): domain Bacteria; species Patescibacteria group bacterium. The sequence continues at coordinate 18 of JAHIUT010000056.1, forward strand.
AGTTACTGTTTGTTAGATCCGCCGTAGGCGGATAACTCATCTAACGAACGAAGTAAGTTACTGTTTGTTAGATCCGCCGTAGGCGGATAACTCATCTAACGAACGAAGTAAGTTACTGTCCAAGGACATCATTCCGGCAAACAAATACAGTTTCCGGCTACGCCCTTAGTTCCCAAAGTTCCATCGCAAGCCGATGTAAATGTAGCAACCGCTTTAGATGTTGCCGATTCAGGAACAAAGCAGGTATGCACCAAACTTGTAGCGTCTTGAGTTACATACAAAAGCCCCAAATTAGTTCTTCGCGCAAACTCCGGCTTAACCTCATTCTTTAAGACTAATTCGGATATAAACGCTCCCGCGGCATTAGCCAAAACATGGTTAGGAGCGGCCGCCGCCCACGGATACGCTTGGAAAGTAGTATAGTACCTCTCATAAGCGTTCAAAAGCTCTGCCGCATCGCTTTTTTTGCCAGCGTCGTTGGCTTTTCTAATCTGTTCTATTGGGTTAATTGCCGAAAGTATCGCTGTTGCTAAAATACCCAAGATAACAATAACAATCAAAAGCTCTATAAGCGTAAAACCTTTTTTATTAAATTGCATTCCTTTCACCTCCTTTTACAAACAGTTACAAATGATAATGAGTTACTGTTTGTTAAACCCGCCGTAGGCGGGTTAAAACGAACTAGTTAATTTATAAATCGGCGTTATTATTGATAAAATCAAAACCCCCACCATCAATCCCAGAACTATCATAATTACAGGTTCCAAAGCCACCGACAAATTTTTTAATTTTCGGTCAACTTCATTTTCAAAATACAATGAAAGTTTTCCTAAAACCTCATCCATCTTGCCGGTTTCTTGCCCAACATTAATCATTTGAGAAACAATAGGAGGAAAATTGGGGTCCGCCGCAATACTTTCAGAAAGAGGTCCGCCCTTTTCAACTTTTTCAGCGGAATTTCTTATGGAATCAATATATAAAACATTGCCTACGGCTTTTGAGGATATGTACAAAGACTCAACAATGGGAACACCCGCGCTCACTAAAAGGCTTAAAGTTCGGGTGAACTCGGTAAGCTCTTTCTCTTTATTTATTTTTCCAAACAAGGGCAGACGAAAACTCATTTTAGCTAACTGGTATTTTCCAGTTTTAGATTTCTTATAATAATTAAAACCTAAAACGGCGAGAATTGCAATAAGAATAATCAAGTACCATTTAGTGATAAAAAAATCCGAAAGCCCTATCATAATTTTGGTAGGCAGGGGAAGTTCCACATTAAGGCTTGAATACATAGAAGTAAGCTTTGGGATAACAAAAACCACAATAAGAATAAAAACTCCTATCATAGCGATAGAAATAATAGCGGGATAAATTAAAGCGCCCTTAACCTTCGCTTTAAAATCCCTTTGCTTTTCCAAAGTATCGGCAAGTCGCGTTAAAACCACATCCAAATTACCCGAAGCTTCGCCGGCTTTAACCAAACTTATGTAAGTGGGCGGAAAAACATCTGAAAATTTAGACAAAGCGTCCGAAAAAGAAACTCCCACCTCAACATCTTTAGCAACCTCATTTACAACATCCTTAAAAGGACCCGCTTTTAATTGCGCGTTAAACAAATCCAGAGATTGCGGCAAAGTTAAACCCGAAGAAACCATCGTAGCCACCTGATGCGTAAAATTAACTTTATCGTTAAGAGATGGTTTTTTTAAGGAGCTTAAAAATTTATCTAACCCTTTATTCTTTTCACTTTTGGTAAGTGAAATAACCGAAAGACCTCTTTCTTTTAGAAGCGACACCGCTGTCTTTTCGTTTAGAGACTCCACATTTCCCGAAATAGTAGTCCCTTTTTCGTTTTTTGCTACATAGCTGTAAAGCATCTTAACCTTTAATCAACCTAACTAAAACATCCGGTTTTAAAGTTTTTGATTTTGCTTCTTCAAGAGAAATTTTGCCGGTGTTAACAAGTTTGGCAAGCGAATGTTCCAAACTAACCATACCCAAATCCAAACTGGTGGCTATTATATTGTCAATTTGGTGTCCCTTACCCTCTCTTATTACATTCCTAACCGCGTTGGTGGATAAGAGTATTTCCACCGCGGGAATCCTTTTTCCATCCAAAGTGTTAACAAGCCGTTGACACACCACCGCTTCCAAAGCGTTGGCAAGCTGTACTCTAACTTGCTGTTGCTGATACTCGGGAAACACATCAATAATCCTATCTATACTTTGAGCCGCCGAATTTGTATGCAAAGTTGCAAAAACCAAATGCCCCGTTTCCGCAATGGTAAGAGCGGAAGAAATAGTTTCATAGTCGCGCATCTCGCCAATAAGGACAACATCGGGGTCTTCTCTTAAAACCGAACGCAAAGCCACTTCCCAAGAATGAGTGTCCACATGCATTTCTCTTTGCTCCACCAAACTTTTTTTGTGGGGGAAAACATATTCAATAGGGTCCTCAATAGTTATTATATGCGCGTTCCTATTCTCATTTATATAATTCAGCATTGAAGCTATGGTTGTGGACTTTCCTTGACCGGCGGCTCCCGTAATAAGAACAAAACCTTGTGGCAGTTTGCAAAATTCGTACAACACTTTGGGAAGATTAATATCGTCAAGATTAGGAATTTTAAACGGGATATTTCTTAGCGCTACCGTAGGGTATCCTTTTTGAAAATACGCGTTAACTCTAAATCGCGCCTTTTGACCGAGAGAAAAAGAAAAGTCAAGTTCTTTGTTCACCAAAAAAAGTTCTTTCTGTTCTTTATTTAAAAGTCCAAAAACCAAATTTTCCAAATCATCCGGACCCAATAAATTCATACCGGGAATAGGGGACAAAACCCCATTTATCCGCAGGGTAGGGGAAGCGCCGATAGTTAAATGCAAATCAGACGCTCCGCTATTTATTGTTTTTTCCAATAAGTTTTTTATTTCCATAATTTATTTTTCAACCTGATCTCTCTTGTCATTCCGAACTTGATTCGGAATCCAAATAGTCCTTTTCTAGATTCCAGCTTTCGCTGGAATGACTTTTATTCCTTCGCCACCCTTAACACTTCCTCTATAGTTGTAATGCCTTCCAATGTTTTAAGATACCCATCCTGCAAAAGCGTAACCATACCCTCACCTACCGCGTCCTTTTCAATATCGCTTTCAGGTCTTCTCTCCAGAATTAGTTTTGCGATTTTGGAACTTACCGTCATAACCTCAAAAATTCCAACTCTCCCCAAATACCCTTGTTGACTGCATTTATCGCAACCTTTTCCGCGGTACAAATACACTTTCCCC
>JAHIUT010000057.1 GCA_018817085.1 Patescibacteria group bacterium
AAAAATGCTTGAAAATCAGGAAAAATTTTTATACGAAAGAGCGAAAAAGAATATGGACGCGAATATAAGAATGGCGAGGGATTACGGGGAATTTAAGGATTTAATGAGGACAAAAAAGGGTTTTATTAAGGCTTTTTGGTGCGAAGGGGAGCGATGCGAGGCGAAAATAAAAGAGGAAACTAAAGCAACCACGCGCCTTTTGCCTTTGGACGCAAAAGAAGAAGCTGGAAAGTGTATTTATTGCGGAGCGCCCTCCAAGCATATTTGGTATTTTGCGCAGGCATATTAGTTTGTCTAAAAAGGGACTACCCCGATTCGGGGTAGTCCCTTTTTCTGCCCCCCCCTTGCCAGACCTCATAGTATATGGTATAATAGATGTATGTTAAGTTAGAGAACAGGCGGTTTGAAAAAACTCTAACCCGTTTGCGCTTTTGCGGACTAAAAAGCGAAAATGAAGGGGGGGGCAATGAAAGGTTCCCTTGTTCCCGCCGTCCCAATGGGGTTCTTTGAACCCGCAGGGACGCGGGGGTGCCGGTCGGCGGAGATGGTGGCAGTAAGCCGCCTTCCGCTTGACCCGGAAGAGGTACAATTTGTTACGGATCTTATTACGGCCATCTTGGTGGAAACCAAGAATGGTCGGATATTCCGAGTCAACCGGCACTGGGCGATTGAAAACGGCTTGATTCAGTAAGTTGTTTCATCGCTCAAACGGCAGAATCCCCGCTGAACTGCCGCGCCAATGGTGTCCGAACTGTTTGTGGACATTATTGGCAAATGGGTTTTGTCTTTAGAGCTCTAGACAGAACCCCCGCGACCGAAGCGCGGAAGGGGAGAGGACAGAAAAGAGGAGAAAAGCAATCCTTACTGTCCGAGGGATCAGGTTACCCGGCTGGTGAATACCAGTAAAACCTGTTTGGTGTTGTTTAGCGGCCGTTTGTGGGGATTCTGGTTCTTGTAACCGGATTTTCTTCCCCGCTCTCGGCCGTTTTGTTTTTACCAACCCCCGAAGTTGGCTAGTTATGACAAACTGTATTTAGGGGTCTGTACCCCTATGAATTGGTGTTTTAAGGATACTCCTTTGAAAAAGGTGTATCCTTTGTTAATTATCCTTCTTGAAAAAACATTTCCAATTAAGTATTCTAATATTAAGGGCAAATATATATGCTCTAATTCTGGTAAAGGTAAGAGAGGTGAGACGATGAAATACATTTTGTGGCGTACCCGCAGCCACGGCCCCAATGACAGACAGTTGCGAGAATTGGAGAGGATAGTGGGGGAGAGAGTTGAAGTGGTGGTTGTCAAGGGGATGATTCGGCGGGCGGAAGATGTAATTGACCTTTACAAAAAAGGTTTCCGCAGAAAAATTCCTTTTAGCGAGGTGGTGGTGCTAGCGCCCCTGACCGTTTCCCTTAAAATGGCAGAGTTTGGAACACCCCCGCTTATTGCTAAAATGGAGGAAGTTTTGGACCCCGCTTTGGCGGACTATAGAGACCAAAAAACGGGCAATATGTCGCGGTTTAGGTGTTTTGCCCGTGTTTACGGTTTGAGAGAGGAGGAGTTGTAAGGGACTTGGAGCCCCGGTCAGTGGAATCAACAAGTTTCGCAATCCTGCGTATCTTGTCCACTGGCTGGGGTTTTCTATTACCACCCATCAACCCTCTTTAATATAATTATTGTAAATCCCTTTGAGTAACGGTATAATAAAATAATGTCAAAGCTAGAGAATAGTTATAGGGAAGATTGCCTTTTTTGCAAGATTGTGAGAGGATTGGAGCCTAGCAAAAAGGTTTTGGAGACGGACGATTTTTTGGTTATCCATAACAAATATCCCGGCGCCCCAACGCATCTTTTGGTTTTGGACAAAAGTCATAACGAGAAAAAGCAAACGATAAGCGGCGAAATAGCGGGGTATTGGGACAAAATGTTTGGGGCGGCAAACCTTGCTATAAAGGAAGTTGGTTTGGATAAGGGGTATAAACTGATTAATAACGGGGGGAGTTACGCTCATTTTGAGCACGAGCATTTGCATGTATTGGGGGGAGAAAAATTTTAAATTTACATACGAAAGGTGGTGCTGTTTGCGAAAAAATTATGGTAAAAGTAAATGTTCAACCGGGAGAATCAATAGAACAAGCTTTACGGCGGTTTAATCGCGAGGTTATTGAAGAGGGTATTATTGATGAAGTTAAGGAACGGGAGTTTTACACGAAACCTTCGCAGATTAAACGAGAAAAGAATAAAATAAGACAAACCAAGCTTAATAGAGATAAGCGAGATAATGGGTAAGGAGGTAAAATTGTGGATATAATAACGGTTTCTATTGTTTCGGGTCCCGAAATAAAAAAATTAAATAAAAAATATAAGGGTAAAAACTGCCCAACTGATGTATTGTCTTTTAATTTAGACGAAAAACTGCCAAACGGGGATTTTGTGGTGGGGGAAATTGTTATTAATAAGGACCAAGCAAGGCGCCAGGCGAAAGATTACGAAAACAGGTATGAAGAAGAAATAGCGGAGTTGGTGGAACACGGGGTTTTGCACCTTTTGGGAGTACACCACGAAGAGTAATGTCAAAGCTCAAATGTCAAATCCAAATCGTAAATGTAAAATCTGGATTCTTCAGATTTATGGTTTTGAGTTGTGGATTTGAGATTTGAGTTTTGCGTTTTGAGATTGTTTTTATGAAACTACTCGTAGGTCTTGGAAATCCTGGAAAAAAATACGAAAACACGCGCCATAACACTGGCTTTATCGTGTTGGAAAATTTTAGAAAAGAACATTTTCCTGCCGAAAAATGGAAGTTTGAAAAAAAATTTAACTCGGAAATCATTCTAATTAAGGATTATCCCTGTTTTAAGGAGACTCCTTTGAAAAAGGTGTCTCCTTTGTTACTTATGAAACCTCTTACTCTTATGAATAATTCTGGGGATGCTGTAGTTAAAGTGTCCCAATATTACAAAATTGCGCCGAGGGATGTTACAGTAATCCATGATGATTTAGATATACCTTTGGGAGAATCCCGCTTGCAAAAGGGCAGGGGCGCCGCGGGGCATCATGGGGTTGCGTCTATTATAGCCGCTTTGGGGACAAAGGATTTTTGCCGTTTGAGGGTAGGGATAGATAGCCCTTTAAGGAAAAAGGTTAATGACGACGCTAATTTCGTCCTTAAAAACTTTAGTGCGAAAGAACAGAAGGCGCTAAAGGAGTTTCCCCGCCAGCTGGCGGAGAGACTCTTTTGTTTATGTAGCCGCGACCTTTATGGTCGCCTTTTTAATTGGCGAGGACAAGCCTCGCCGCTACACCCCTAAACCGGGATTGCTTCGTCGCAAGCTTCTCGCAATGACTGGATGAATTGAAAACAGAACATTGAAAACTTCTTTTAAATCTTCTAGGATAGAAAGTACAATGTTTTATTCTAAATACCGCCCGCAAAAGTTCTTGGATTTGGTGGGGCTTGAATCCCTTTCCAAATCCATCCTTACCGCATTAGCCGCCGATAAACTTGCCCACGCCTACTTTTTTTACGGTCCTCGCGGCACCGGCAAGACCAGCGTTGCCCGCCTTTTGGCAAAAGCGGTAAATTGCGATGCTTTATCAAAAATCCTTTCGGATATGCAACCTCGCTTATCTCAGGGTACCCGCGACTTACATAAAGGTTTAAGGACTAACCCTAACGAACGCTCGGTTGATACCCGCGAGTTTTTAGATGTATGTGGGGTATGCCCCAGTTGCAAAGCTATAGAACAAGGAAAATTTTTGGACCTAATAGAAATAGACGCGGCAAGTAACCGCGGAATAGACGATATCCGCTCTTTGCGGGATAAAGTAAACCTCGCCCCTACCCATAAAAAAGCTAAAGTGTATATCATTGACGAGGTTCATATGCTTACTACCGAAGCTTTTAACGCCCTTCTAAAAACTTTGGAAGAACCCCCCAAACGAGTTTATTTTGTACTCTGCACCACCGACCCGCAAAAAGTCCCGGAGACTATTAAAAGTCGTTGCGCGAAATTTGAATTTAAAAGAGTTAGCGAAGCGGATATTGTGAGAAAATTGGAGTTAATTTTAAAAGAAGAAGTAGCGGAGCAGCTACAAGAGGGGAGCGATAAAATTACTGTTGCGGACCTAAAAAAAATCGCCAAGGCGGCAGTGGGGGGTTTTCGTGATGCTGAAACATTGTTGGAGCAGGTCTTAATTGGCGGGGCTAGCGTTGACGAAATTATCTCTGGAGGGGGCAATCTTGCTCTTGATGATTTTGTGGATAATCTTGAAAAGGATGTCTCCGCTTCTCTTTCCATTATCCATAAAATTTCCAGTTCTGGTGTTGATTTAACCGCGTGGGGGTTGGAGCTTTTGAGGTATTTGAGAGTGCTTCTTTTAATAGAGGCGGGTATCCCGGTTTCGGATTTGGATGTTTCGGAGGAAAAGTTTGAGGTAATGAGAGCGCAGGCGAAAAGTTTTACTCTTTCAAAATTAACCCTTCTTATTGATGTTTTTTCCGATGCGGTAACCAAAATTAGGGATTGCGCAATACCGTCCCTTTTTTTAGAAGTAGCGGTTGTTAAGTGGTTTGGGGAAAATCTGCAAACGGAGAGTTTGCATAAGCATTTACCGAACGGAGAAAGTCCAAGCGATACTGCGTCATTGCGATCCCGAGTTTCCGCGAGGGAGAAGCAATCCGATACAGCTTTTGAATGGGATTCTCTCTTAAAAGCGGTTAAGCCCTGTAACCATTCGGTAGAGGCTTTATTAAAATCCTGCCGTTTGCTTTCGTTTAGCGGGGGGGTATTGGAAATAGAGGCGTTTTACAGTTTTCATAAAGAAAGGCTGGAAACGCCAAAAAACCGCCAAATTGTGGAGGATACATTAAAAGAACTTTTGGGTGTTCCCATTAGATTGAAGTGCCGTTTGGGAAAAAGGTTTTCGGAAAGCGAAGATTTAAGCGACAAAAACATTTCCGAACCGGAAAAAAAGGAGGTTGCCGAAGTGGCAAAGAGTGTGTTGGAGGTGTTTGATGGGGGGGTAGAGATTTGAATTTTAGATAGGGGTTCTTCCTTCCATCGCCCTTCCTAGTGTAGTTTCATCCGCATATTCTAAACTTGCTCCGGTTGGCAAACCTCGTCCTATCCTAGTGATTTTTATCTTTTCATTTACCTTATTGCTTATTTCTTTTTCCACTAATTTGGCGATATAAAAAGAAGTTGTTTCTCCTTCCATAGTAGGGTTTAACGCCAAAATAATTTCCTTAATCTCATTTTTGCCAGCAAGCCTTTTTATAAGGTCGTTAATATAAATTTCATCGGGGCCAATACTTTGCAAGGGATTAATAACCCCGTGCAGAATATGATATAACCCATTGTAACGCGCTCTCTCCAAAGCCAATGCGTCCAAAGGGGTTTCTACCACAGCTATAACGCTATTGTTGCGAGAAGCGCTTGAACAAATTTCGCAGGGGTCTACTATATCTATATTTTTGCAAATCGCGCACATTTTTGTATCAGTTTTTATACGAGTTAGGGTATCGGCAAAATTTTCCAGTTCGGTTTGGGGATTATGCAGTAGGTAAAAGGTTAGTCTTTGGGCGGTTTTAGGTCCAATACCGGGGAGTTTTTCAAAATGTTCTATTAGGTTTTCAATAGGTTTTGGAATTTTCATATAGAAAGATTATATCAGATTAAAGAAATTCATTTATCTAAGGAGACTCCTTTGTCAAAGGAGTCTCCTTTGTTAATATTAAAATCCCCTTAAATATGGTAAAATGTCCGTGAGACTTATTCTTCACCAGTAAAGAAAGGAGGGTGGAAAATGAATTGTCTAGGTAATGTTCTTAAGATTTTATTGCTGAAGTTTGGCTATAAGAGTGTTTTTATGGAGCTTTTGGGCAAATTGGAGTTCACACTTGACCACTTCTTGAAAAACTCCTCGGGTTCCGAAGAGTTGTTTCAGCGAGGGCGGGCGGGAGAGGTACTTGCGTTCGCAACAGCTTTGAAGACATCACTTTTGGAAATTACCGAGCAAGAAACGGCGACCTAATTGTCATAACTCGCCAACTTCGGGGGTTGGAAAGTTGGAAGGAGGTTTCTGATGCGTTTTAGTTTTGGAGATAGCCCCTTACCAGCAACTTCCCGTTTATGCGTTAGGCGCGGGCCCCAACGCGGTGATGTAAAGGAGGAAGGGGAAATGTCCAAGCAGTCTAATTTGACTTTGGGTGAGTGGGAGATAGTGCGTGCTATTCGCAAGGTGTTTGCGGAAATGGGTGAGGGCGAGGGAGATGCCTTGCTACCCGAATTTCCGGATGAAGTTAGGTACGAACCCGAGCCGGAATTGACGATTCAGCAAGACCTTTGGCCATTCTTGTGTCGGCATAGTAAAAGATTTGTTAGGCTACAGTTAGAGGAACTTTTGAGTTTGTGCGGTTTGACTCAACATTCTTCTATGGCGGAATTTGCGGATAAGCTTGTGGAGTTGTCTGAAGGTAATCCCGAAGCGGACAGAATGTTGGGGTATGTTGAAGATTTGTTGAAGATAGCTGGTGCGGGGTAGGAAAGATTCCAACCCCCGAGGTTGGAAATTGTAAGGGCGGATTTTTGCTTGTTTTAAATTTGCAAGCAATCTCCGCCCTTTGTTAAGATTTAACAATAAAGCAATACAACCATACAACAATAATTCTCTCATCTGCTATAATCTTTTTATGGACTTGTTTTTGTATAACTCTCTTTCCCGCAAAAAAGAAAAATTTGTTCCCATAGCCCCGCCAAATGTTGGTTTTTACACCTGCGGTCCCACGGTTTATGGCCCAAGCCATATTGGACATACCCGTTCTTATGCAGCGTTTGATGTATTAAAGCGGGCGCTTGTTTTTAATGGGTATAAAGTTACCCATGTAATGAATATTACGGATGTCCACGACTCTATAATAAAAAGAGCGTATGAGCTTAATGTTTCTGTTGAAGAGTTGTCAACCAAATATACGGAAGTTTTGCATAACGATATTAGGGAGATGAATTGTATCCCCGCAAATTTTTACCCCAAAGTAACTGAAAATATAGACGGGATTATTGAGATGATTAAAGTTCTCATAGACAAAGGTTTTGCTTATATTGAAAAAGATGGTTCGGTGTATTATAAAGTGTCCCAATTCAAAAAGTATGGGAAGCTGTCTGGCGCGCAAATTGCGCAAAGTAAAGCGGGAACTAGGATTTCCTCCGACAAATACGAGAAGGAAGAAGCCTCCGATTTTTCTTTATGGAAAGCGGCGAAAGAAGGCGAACAAAGTTGGGAGAGTCCTTGGGGAAGGGGGCGTCCTGGGTGGCATATAGAATGTTCGGTTATGGCAAAAAAATTGTTGGGAGATACTTTTGATATACACGTTGGAGGAATGGATTTAAAGTTTCCTCATCACGAAAACGAAATTGCTCAAAGTGAGGTAGCGAACGGAAAGCCTTTAGCAAGGTATTGGGTTCATTCCGGTCTTTTGGATGTTGATGGTGTGAAAATGTCCCGTTCTTTAGGGAATGTGTATAGTTTGGAGGACATGAAAAAGAAAGGCTTTTCCGCGCTTGATTTTAGATATTTAACCTTTTTAACGCATTACCGTTCAAAAATGAATTTTTCGTGGGAAGCTCTTGAGGCGGCGCAAAAGGCATACGAACGGCTCGTTTCCGCGATGTCACACTTTGTCCAAAAAGGGACTACCCCGAATCGGGGTAGTCCCTTTTTGAGTGTTTCTTTTTCTAAATATTACGATAGATTTATAACAGCAATAAACGACGACCTAAATATGCCAAAAGCGTTGGCGTTGGTTTGGGAACTTGTAAAGGATAAAGGAGTGTCCGATGAGAACAAAACAGCTCTTTTGGAGAAGTGGGATGAGGCGCTGGGGCTATGCCTAAAATCCAATCCGCCAGCTGGCGGATCAAATGTCAAAGGTTACGAAGTAAGTTCGCTTCGCGAAGTCAAATCTAAAATGTCAAAACCTTTAATGCCAAAGGAAATTCAAGAATTGTTGGGAAAAAGAAAGGCGTTGAGAAGGGAAAAAAGGTTTGAGGAAGCGGATGCCCTTCGCGAAGAAATAGAAAAACTTGGGTATAAAGTGATTGACAAGCCTCACTGATTGGTGGTATACTTTTCTTGAAATCACTTTATTTAGTTATCTCAAGAAACAAAGATGCGGTTTTTAGACCTTAAAGAGGCTTTAAAAAATTACACGGTATTTACTCCTAGCGACATAAAAAAACTGGGTGGCTCATTTTTTGGGACGAGGTTGAATGAGTGGCAAAAGAAGGGGTATATTAAAAAAGTGCTTCGCGGGTATTATATCTTTTCGGACCTGTCTCTGAATGAGAAAGTTTATTTCTTGGTTGCAAATAAGATTTACAACCCTTCTTATGTGTCGTTGGAGTCGGCTTTATCCTATTACGGTGTTATACCCGAGGCTGTTTATTCGGTAACTTCGGTAACTACTAAAAAGACTAGTCAATTTTTAACAAGTATATGTTCCTTTTATTACAGAAAAATAAACCCAAAGCTTTTTTTCGGGTATAATTTGCTAGGTGAAGGTTCGTCTGTTTTTAAAATGGCAAGTTTAGAAAAAGCGATATGCGACTATTTTTATTTTAATAGTGATTTAAATTCCAAATCAAAAATTGAGGATAAGAGGTTTAATTTGGATGTTCTAAAGGAGAAGTTGAATAGGCATATTTTGCTTAAGTATTTGAGTTTATATAACAAAAATACCCAAAAAAGGGTTAGTGGCTTGATTAGTTTTATCTACAACGATGATTAGTTTAGCTGAAATACAAAAGTTTTATCCGTCTAATTTGTGGGGGTATGAACGAAGCCTCTTAAAAGAGTATTTGCAATATAAAATTTTGCAGTCGCTTTTTAATACTGTTTATGCAAACAAGCTTTGTTTTATTGGCGGAACGGCTCTAAAAATTGTGTATGGAAATACTCGTTTTAGCGAAGATTTAGACTTTGACAATTTTGGAATTGAGAAGGGAGAATTTGATGATATAGCCAATACAGTTAAAAGGGATATGGAGCTTGAGGGTTACGAAGTTGAGATAAGAAATGTATTTAAGGGAGCGTATCGGTGTTACATAAAATTTCCAAAATTGTTGTTTGATTTAGGGCTTTCGGGACACGAGGAGGAAAAGGTTTTAATTCAAATAGATATTACAAGGCAGGAATTTAAGTATAAGTTTAACGGGTTTATATTGAACAAGTTTGATGTTTTTTCTCAAATAAATGTAGCGCCGATAGATATACTTTTGTCGCAAAAATTCTGCGCCGCCTTTGAACGAAAAAACCCTAAAGGACGAGATTTTTACGACATCGTTTTTTTGCTTTCAAAAACGGAACCTAATTACGAGTATTTAAGCTTTAAGCTGAAGTTGAAAAATAAGGGCGAACTTAAAAAATATGTGGCGGAGAATAGCAAAAAGTTAGATTTTAAATTGTTGGCTGACGATGTAGCGCCGTTTTTAATGAATCCTTTGGATAAAAAGCGAGTGGAATTGTTTGGACAGGTGATAGAAAGTTTATAGGAGAAAAGCTTGGTTAAGGAGTTTCCCCGCCAGCTGGCGGAGAGACTCCTTTGTTGGTATTTGACAAACCCCTTATCTTATAGTAGAATATCTGTAAGTTTTGATAAGCGCCTACCTGGTGGCGCCTTTATTTCCCGCCCGAATGAAAGCGGGCATATTTTTAGCCCTAGGAGGGCAAAATGGACGAGAAGGGTTTGAATGGCAAGAAGCCGGTTGCGGCAACCAATGATGCCGCCTCGCGTCGTTCGTCTCGAGATAGTTACGAGACGGCGATAGGGATTTTTGCGGGCATTCGCGAGCGTTTGGAAAAAACCCCGTTTGCGGGGACGCTTGCGGAGGAACCCGAAAGCTCCATTGCGGTGGAATGGGGCTATGCGCTGAGCCACGCGGAAACCGCCGCGCGGTATGCCTTCCAAGGTTATCGTGAAGATGCGGTAACTTACGCGTGGCTGTCGGTGGAGGCGTCCAACCGTTCCGAGGCCTACTTCAACTTGAAGTGGGCGGAGCACCGCTTGCGGGATCATCTCATTCCGAATACCCGTTTGGCGGACAATATGTTCGTCACAGCCCAGCGGTTGGCAGGCGCGTTGAAAGATGCAATGCCTGGCTGGGAAGTCTTGGGCGTTTTGGATGAGGAACTGGCGGGGTTGGACGGTTGGCCGGAGAGCCTCGCCTGTGCCTGTGATGACCTCTGTGGCAGGGTTCATGAGCTTTACTCGGCCATTGCCGAGAGTGGCGGCGGGGAAGGCAAGGTGAAGCCTTTGGCCGTCCTCAAGGAGGTTTCCGCTTTCAAGGCGGGAGCAGTCTATGATGCGGTAGGAGAGGCGTTCCGCTGTGTGGGGGCGCTTGCCTACTTGGGAGGCTTTGCGGCTTCTCATATCCAAGGCGCCGCTCGGTTCTGCCGTAAAAACGGTGTGGATTGGGATGCGCTTTTGGAGATGGCGGATGCCTTGAGATGCAAGCGCCTCTGGACCTCCCATTCTGTGGATGAGGACGAGGTGTCCCATCGCAAAGGCAAGAAGGGTTATAAGATAGACTCTGCAGTGGCCGTGGCGATGGCGGATTGTCTTGCAGGTACTGCTTCCTCCGCTCCTGCTGGGGGGATGTTGGATGCGCCGGTTGCCGTTAAGCCGCTTCGTACCGCGCGGGACAATGGAAAGCGGGACGGTAGACGAGGAAAGGGAGGAAAGGCGAAATACGAGAGCGCGTAGTAGTCAGCGCTAATGGGCGGGGGGATTGGAGCATATTCGCGCGGAAGTTTTTCACGCAGATTTGCTTCGTCTCCCCGCCCAGTATTTTTTTAACGAAGGAGTCTCTCCGCCAGCTGGCGGGGAAACTCCTTTAAAACCCATAAATCACCTCGTATTAACGCGAAAGAGAACAACATCTCCATCTCTCATCAAATACCCTCTTCCTTCAAGCCGAACCAAACCT
>JAHIUT010000058.1 GCA_018817085.1 Patescibacteria group bacterium
AGGTTTGGTGATTAGGCAGTATTTTGCGGATACGGTGGGGGATGTGAACACGGCAGGCGACGATTACGCGCATAATGTGGATAAAGCGATTTTAATTGCCACGCCGAATAAGGGGAGTTTAATAATGACATTGGATAAAGCCGTCAACGCCTTCCCCGTCCTCGGTCCCTTTGTCGAAGATGCGCTGGTGGGAAGTGTCGAAAGTCTTTGGGAAAACGATCCTAGTGGACAACCAAAGCATGCTAATAGCTGGGCGGCGTTGCAAATTACGCCGGGGTCAGACCTTTTAAAAAGTTTAGACAATGTCGCTTTACTTCCTGCGGATGTGGATTATTACACAATGGGCGCTAATATGAAAGCTCGCAGGGGCGGGGTTCTTTATGGTTTTGACGCATGGACGGATTATGCGGAGCTTGGGGATATAGCCGTAGAAAAAGAAAGTTTTGAATATTTACCAATACCAGCTACCCAAAACATAGTTTATGATGATACAATGTTAATTAAGTGGGAATTGGCAGAGATGGACAATATGTGGACTATACGAGTGGAAACGCCCAGTTTGGAAACGGTTAAAAAAGCTCACTGGAATTTAATGCAGACTTCGGAAGTTAGAGAGGGTATTGTTAGTATTTTAGAAAATGCAACAGACTAGAAGCGTAAAATTTTATCTTTTAATAAGCTCTTTTTTTATACTTGTCCTTTCTTGTGTCTTTTCTGTAGTAGGTCTCGTTATTGCTTATTTCAGTTTCAAGTTTGTCTTTGGCAAGCCGTATGAGATGGGGTGGTTGTTTTTAACATTTATTGGACAGATTTCCGCTTTGGTTTTTGGTTTTATCAGTTCTGTTGTGTCTTCCCTACTCTCTGTTGTTTTTATAAAAAAGGACTACAAAAAGCGCAAGGTTGTTAATGGCGTTTCGCCATGGTTAATTGTGGCGGGAGCGTATGTTTTATTTTTAGTGTGGTTGATAATATTGGCGGCAATGATTAGCAAAGCAACACCCCCCTGCCCCAACTGCTACAAATAGCATCACCCCATAGACAAAGGAGAGACCTTGTACAAGGTCTCTCCTTATTCTACAGGCTAATCTAATACAACAGATTTGACTCTTTCCCGTATCTCAAGAAAGCGTTTTACATGATTTTCAACAAACTTCGCATAGCAAGCCCCAGCTTTTTCCTCGTTGGGATAGAACATATCCAATAATATATTTGGATGCAACCACTTACCTTCCCTTTCTCCTAAAAAGTACTTATAACTAGAGTAATCGTAACCTGTTAAATTTTTCGCGTGGATATCCGACAATTCTGTGGGATTTAAATGTATATAACAGGATAAATGTAACAAGTGTTCTTGATTCGTAATCATAACCCCTTTGTAAACGCCTTGAAATACACCTCCCACTCTGTCATATTTATTATTGAAATAAAGCGAGTAGCTCGTCCCCACCCTTCTTAAAAGTTTTTCCATCCCATATTTAGATATATTATGGAGCAAAAGATGATAATGGTTAGGCATAAGGGCAAACGCAACAAGTTTAACATCCCCCACAAAACTAGCACCTTCCACAAAAAGCGCCTCCCCCGTTACAGGGTCAATAAACTTTTTCTTAAATGTGGGGTCCAGATATTTTTTTAATAGATATAAAAAGTAATAATAATCGTAAGAGTCAACAAATATTTCTTGCTTATTCACACCCCTATTGTAAATGTGATAAAAACTGTTATCTGCATAAACCTTTATCGTATTCTTTGCAGGCATACCCCTATACTAAACAAAGGAGTCTCCTTTGTCAAGGAGACTCCTTGGATAAGGAGAGACCTTGTACTACAGGACGGAGAGGGGGTCGAGGAAACGCCCGTTAAACTGCACCGAAAAGTGTACATGAGGTCCCGTGCTTCTGCCCGTTGAACCCATTTGACCTATTATCTCTCCTCTACCCACTTCTTCTCCCACCGACACCTCAATAACGGACATATGCGCGTAAGTGGTTACATAACCATTGCCATGGTCAACCTGAACAGCAAACCCATACCCATTAGTCCACCAACCCGCCCTAACCACCGTTCCCGCATCCGACGCGTAAATTGGGCTTGGAGATTTAACAATGTCTATGGCGGGGTGATACCAACTAAAATACTGAGTTATAACCCGGTACCGCGCGGGCCATACAAATTGCCCCGTCCCCTTCACTCCTATTTGAGCGTAAGGTATCTGACCGTACGCATCCTGCCCATAAGTTGGAACAGGAGCAGGTACCACCAAAGCGGGTATTTTCGCCCCCGGAATTATGAGCTTTTGCCCCACACTTAAATCAAAAGGCGGCCCATCCAAATAGTTAAAATCCGCAATGGCCTGTGTGGACACCGCATACTTTGACGCCAAAGAGCTTAAACTGTCTCCCGATTTAACCGTGTGTATAACACCCGATACGGGCGGAATTAACAATTTTTGCCCCACCTTTAAGTAGTCAAGCGACACTAAATCGTTTGCGTAGCGGATAGACTCTACAGTAACCCCAAATTCCTGCCCAATACTGCTTAAAGTTTCCCCACCTTGCACAAAATACTCAATATAGTCCTCCCTTATTCTATCCGCGGGGGTCTCCGTTCTAGCCAAAATTGGCTCGGGAATTATGTCATTTGAACCAGAAATAAACTCCGTTTCCACCTTAGACGCGACAACAAATTTGCTCTGAAAAACCCCTCCCGTTAGAAACACCGATAAAGCAAGAAAAACAATTATCATATTTGCAAACGGCTTGCCTAGCCTGCCCCGCGACCAGATAAGTCTCCCAACCAAGAAATTCTTTATGTTAAATGCGGTAAAAACCAAACCAAAAATCACGCGCTTAATAATTTTTAAAATAAAGACAATTCTGTAAATTGAATAGCGCAATAAGGCTACCACAAACTTTTTTGCCATAGAAAAACCCTTTTTAACCTTATTGCCAAAAGCGGATTTTATTCTAAGCTGGGAAAAGGAAAGCTGACAACTTGAATCTTTGTGAAATTTTGGTTTTAACATAAGGCTAAATGTTTAGTTAAACACTTACTATTATAGCAGATTATTTTTACTTCGTTTCGTGGAGGGTTTCTAAAAATTCTTTGTTGGACTTGGTTTTTGATAACCGATCCAAAATTAGGGGGGTTACTTCTTTATCTCCTAAAAGGTCCACCATTCTTCGCAGTTTTACCACTTGTTCAAGCTCCGTTTTTGAAAACAAAAGCTCTTCGTGCCGTGTGCCACTCTTTTTTATGTCAATCGCCGGATATACCCTTCTCTCGGCTAATTCCCGACTTAAATGTAGTTCCATATTGCCCGTACCCTTAAATTCTTCGTAAATTACATCGTCCATTCTGGACCCCGTTTCTACCAAAGCTGTGGCTATTATAGTTAAAGACCCCTCTTCCTCAAAATTCCTAGCCGCCCCAAAAAAATGTTTGGGGGGATACAAAGAAACTGGGTCAAGCCCGCCCGATAAAGTTCTTCCTGAAGGGGAAACCACTAGATTATAAGCGCGAGCAAGTCTGGTTATTGAATCAAGCAAAATCAAAACATCTCGTCCCGACTCGGCAAGCCTTTTAGCTTTTTCTAAACACATTTCGGCGGCGCGGGTTTGGTGTTCGGCAGACTCGTCAAAATTAGAAGCTATAACTTCCCCTTTAACACTCCTTTTTATGTCCGTAACTTCCTCCGGCCTCTCCCCTATTAAAGCAACCATTAAAACCACATCCGGATAGTTCGCTATTATGCCATTGGCAATCTCCTTTAAAAGCCAAGTCTTGCCCGCTTTAGGCGGAGCTACTATCATCCCCCTCTGACCTTTGCCAATAGGGGCTATTAAATCTATTAACCGCGTACTCACAACCTCAGATTTTGTTTCCATTCTTAACCAGAAATTGGGGAAAATAGGGGTTAGTTTTTCAAAAAGAGGCCTTTTTCGCGCCTTTTCGGGGTCTTCTCCGCAAACTTTCTCCACCTTAAGAAGGCTTAAATACCGCTCCGTTTCTTTTGGAGGACGCGCGGCGCCTTCTACTTCATCCCCCATTCTTAAATCAAACCGCCTAATTTGAGATTGACTAACATAAACATCTTTTGGAAGACCTGATTCTGATTTTGAATCAATATCCGCGTTCTGCCTTAGAACACCATAATCTGGAAGTATTTCTAATATTCCTCTAACGGTGATAGTATGGTTGGTATTTTCCTCAAAAGCCATAGAAAAAAATCTGGTGGGAAGAAAACTATAATAATCGTACCTTTTAAGGGTAATATAAATGTAACCGCTCTGTCAAGAACTACTTTTATTCAGATAAGGGGAGAAAAGCACTGCCCCCACTTTCCTCCCCATATCTGAAAGCAACACAACCTAGGTTGTGTCGCTCAACCCGAGTTAAAGACCTTGAGCGCCTGCCCGTCGCCCAAGGCCTATAACCGGGGTTGAGTGGGTGGTCAAGCTTAAACAAATTTCTTTAAACCTATTCCTAAGAAGAGCATTCCTAAAGCCATAACGGCTAAAGATATTTCTTTTCCGCCAAAAGGAACGCCTGCCCCTGTAACCGGAAGTTCTTTTACCCCAAGAACAGACGGCGTTACAATACAAACTGTCGCGGTATCTGACGCGCGCGTCTTACCTTCATATTCAAGACGAGCTTCGTTAACCACACAAATGTCATTATCCGGAAGATCTTCTGGGTCAACAACCTTTGCCTTTAGATAAATCTCCTCTTCATCCCCTGCTTTAAAATTCTTTATTTTCCAATCAGTATCATCTTTAGTCTTTAAA